>NZFU01000008.1 GCA_002689345.1 Methanobacteriota archaeon
CAGATATTTTGGGAACAATTTTGGTAGATGTTTCATCGAGTGAGATAGATGAAATATTGAATGGAGGAACAACCGGTATTGGGGAATACTCGTTTGAAATTGGTGTTATTGTAAACACAGGTAATCGGGCTGGATGCAATATGCAAGACGAGGGAGAAATGGTTGACTGGAAGATTGAACTAATCTCTTTAGAATACTCTTACGAAATGGTTGAAGCCGAAGAAGAGTCAGAATAATCACAGCAATTTGCTGATGTCGATTATTGGTGAAACTCTTTCATCGATCATTGCTAGAATCTCATCTAGCGTTTCTTGGTCATTGGCTTCAACCCTCATCACTAGAATCGCTTCTGTGTTTGACTTGCGAGCCAGATACCATCCTGACTGTTGGCCGTTCTTTTCAAAGCGCACTCTTACTCCATCAATGGTAGAAGAATCATGGTCATCAAAAGCACTTGTAATCGCTGCAACCGTCGACAGTTTATCCTCTTCGGAACATGGAACCTTTACCTCTCCAGTGGTTGGTAAATTAGGTGCTAGACGATTCAGTTCTGCACTGAAAGAAGCATCTCTGCGAGACCATAACTCTAGGATTCTAGCAGCATTGTACAGAGAGCAATCAAAGCCGTACCATCCACGGTCTGACATGAAAATATGGCCACTCATTTCTCCAGCCATCAAGGAATTAGGATGCTCAGCAAGAACCCGCTTCATGAATGAATGACCGGTCTTAGCCATCATCGGTTTTCCACCAGCTGCAATTATTGCCTTCTCTACATTCATCGAACACTTCACATCATAAATTAGCAAATCTTTGCCATCTTCTGAACCTACAACATCATCTGCCATCAAAGCAATCAATCGGTCAGGATATACGAAATCTCCATTCTCATCAACCGCTCCAATTCTGTCTCCATCACCATCAGCACCCAATCCCAATTCACAACCATTGTCGACAACGGCCTTGGCCAAATCGACCATATTGTATTCACGGGTTGGGTCTGCACCATGATTTGGCTCAGTATTGTCCCAATCGCAGTACAGGTCAATGTGCTCTGCTCCAATCATGTCGAGTAGACGAGACATAGCAGGGCCAGGGACTGCATTACCACAATCCACTGCAACCTTGACAGGTCGTGCTAACTTTCCAGTCGAAGCAACGATTGCATGTAGGTAAGCCTCTTCGTGTGGGTAGTCAATGTGCTCCCCTTGTCCTTGTTTGAACTCACCAGTTAGGAATACGTCCTTCAATTCTTGAATTTCTTCACCTGCTAGAGGTAATGTTCCTCGACACATCTTGAATCCATTGTGAGTGGGCATTGGGAGGTGAGATGCGGTAACCATCACTCCACCATCTACAGGCAATGTCCAACATGCATGATACAAGCATCCAGTCGAAACGATTCCTAAATCTAGAACCTTGACACCTGAATCAACAAACCCTCTGATCAGATTTGATGCATAGCCCGGGCTGGATTCTCTGATGTCTCTTCCAACTGCAAAAGAGGAGCAGTCGAGGTATGTTGCCATCGCTCTTCCCAAGCGATATGCAAATTCGTCTGACAACTCTTCACCGGATAAACCACGAATATCGTAGGCTTTGAAACAGTGAGTGGGCCATTCTCCCATGTTGTAGGCCTGCGGGTCATCTCGTATGTATTTCATCTCCTTATGAGAAATGAAATAGTCAATCCAATCGTCAATAGAATTCCCCATTCTAGTAAGACCTCATTCCACCAAGCAACAGCGGTAAATGCGGTGATAATTGGCACACTTATCTTCAACAATTTTGGCCATGTCATCAAACCTTGAGGTGGTTGCTCAAGGTAAGGTGTTCCAGGCATAGAATCACTCACAACATTTCGAATCGATAGCCTGAACTACAATTTCTACTTTAGCACCGGCAGGTAATGCACCAGCCTCGAAAGCAGCACGAGCGGGTTTTATCTTCATATCTTCAACCCACGCTCCATAGATTTCATTCATTGCAGCAAAGTCATTGATATCGTCTAATAGAACCTGAGCAAAGCAAATCGAATCTCGCCCCACCCCTGCTGCTTCTAGTAGAGCATCTATTTTCGCCAATGCTCCAGAGGTCTGACTTTTGACATCATCACCCGCTTCTACATCGATTTGTCCAGATAGCCAAATCATGCCACCGGCCATCACTCCTGGAGTGTAAGGGCCATACAATTTGCTGCCTGCCACGTTAATCGCTTTCTTCTGCATAATAGGGGGCACTATATGGTGGCACATCAAAATAGCCCGTCATTGTCGAGCATCTATGGCGACTGCTTGGGTTATTGACCATCCCGCTCATGCACGTTTGCTTGCACCATTGATGAGGGAGTTATCTTCAACTGATGATGTAATCATTGCTTGTGATAGATTTGAGGTTAGAGCAATGATCGAAAATTGTGATGGCCATCTACCTAGAAGGCAGACTGTATGGGTGCCTAGGCCTGTGGGGAAAGGACGGTGGCGTAATGCTTGGAAGCGAAGCAGAATCTCCAAAAAAGCCCTGAAAGGTATTTCTAAAGTGATTAGTATTGGCGCTCCTATCGAATTGCGAGTAGCTCCTCGCAATGCAAAAAGAATCTACATTACAGATACCGAAGTCAATCATCTTGCACACCGATTAGCAAGACCAACCGATGTGATAATTCCAACACATTTCATAGATTCTTTAGCAAGTCCTTTGATGAACAAAAAAGCCCGATTTCACAGAATTGATGGATTGCATGGCCACATTCACTTACAACCTCATATGCGGCCTTCAGAAATTTCAGACCCACCAAAAATATTAGTTCGCAGATTGAAAGGTGACGGGATTCATGATGGAGAAGAGATTCTCCCTATTCCAGAAGATTGGCTTACAGGATTAGCATTACAATACGCTGATGAAAATGAAGTTGAAGGGAATCCTTGGGATTTAATTTCAGATATAGCAGCCATGGATGGAGTGGTAACACAATCTGTTACACTTGCTAGTGAGGCTGTACTATTGGGAATACCTACTCTGTTGGTAACAAAGGCAGTGAGAGGTTTTCTAAATCGCCTTGTAGAGGATGGGTATCCATTATTCATCGCTAGAGATTACGATGAATCAATATTGGCTGCTTGGTTAGCAGGGCTACACTTAACAGATGCTTTAGAGCAATCCGATTGGCCCAATACCAAGTCAGAAATGCTTGATTTTATCAAGAATTGACATGTGGTCGCCAGCCATTTCTTCAACTTCAGAAATACGATGCCATGCTGCACTAGCAGCATCATCTCCAGCAGTAGGCTCATCATATGCTGAAACTAGATATGCGACCGAAACTACATGCCCTCGTGGATCTCTTTTTGGGTCTCCATTAACACTTAGCAAACGAACAACTCTCCCCTCAATTCCACATTCTTCTTTCAACTCACGAATAACTGCAACTTCTGGGTCTTCTCCTAAATCAACAAAACCGCCAGGGAATGCTAACATCCCCTTCCAAGGCTCCTTCCCTCGTCTAATCAGCAAGACTTCACTACCGCGGATAGCAACAGCGTCTACTGCTAAAGATGGCTGAGGCCAATGTCCACATTCATCACAGACAGGCATACTACTCACCAAACCTTCGCTTTCTTGCTTGATATGTTTGAATTGCTTTCAGTAATTCTTTCTTTGAGAATGATGGCCAAAATACATCGGTGAAATACAGTTCAGTGTAAGCCATTTGCCACAATAAGAAATTAGAAATTCTCTCTTCTCCCGATGTTCGAATAACCAAATCAGGGTCTGGCATTTCAGCGGTGTATAGTCTACGACTCACTTCGCCCTCATCGATTGAATCCAGGGGAAGGTCTCCGGCAGAATGGTCTTCTGCAATACTCTTGATTGCAGCCAACATCTCTTCTCGACTTCCATAGGCAAGACAAACAGTGAATGTGTAATCCTCATATTCTGCGGTTTTTTCTTCGGCATAAGTAATCGCTTCATTTACAGAATCTGGCAATAACTCTCTCTTGCCAATGATCTGAACCTTTACACGATTTTCATGAATTCTTTCATCATCAGCAATATCCTTCAATCCTTCTCTGTAGAGATTGAACAGACCTTCTAATTCATGTTCAGGACGATTTAGATTCTCTGTTGATAGTGCATATACCGTGAAGTAATGAATCTCTAATTCAAGAACCCAATCGAGTACCTGCTCTAGTTTCATCTTACCCATTTTGTGTCCAATATCAGTTTCTAATGCTTTGGACCAAGCGAACCTTCTGTTACCGTCCATAATGATGGCAAGATGATTTATTTTCTCTGGGTGCTGCCTGACTTCTCGTAATAATTTAGATTCGACAGCAGTTCCCAGAACGTCACCGAGGCGATTACTGATACCCATGACATCGCCCCCTTGCCCCCTCCCATTCACTTCAACCGTTTGAGTTAATCCCCACCACCCCTTCGGCTACAAATATGGAAGGACGACCTTGGTGGCCCAAAGGCATCGTTCAGAGTCATGATGATGACTCAATTTCTACATCATGGGGCACACTTCCTTTACACGTGCCAGATGTCACTATTGACTGGTGGAATAGTTTGGAAAAAACCTGGGGTGAATGGCCTGATGCTTCACAGTTTGATTTAATCGAAGAGAATCAGAATGGTATGTGGTATGATATCGGTGAATTCAAAGTCCTAATCATTCCGATTCCTACAGGCAAGAACGCTTCACGTCTAGCAAGAAATCCGCAACTAAAAGCTGCGCTAAATTCGCATTTACAATTACCGATAGCCGGATGTGATAAAAACGGAGACCACGTACTTGTATATCCTAAAAAAGAAGCAAGTAAAGTGACGGCGAAATCACTCTCAGATTTACATCTAACACTTATCGAGGGAAATTGGTCAACACCTAATGACGAATACGGTTGGAATAACCGTTTGAAAAAAGTCGAAGATACTCTGAAAACAAGAACTCTATGGAGGGCTCCTCATGCTTCTAACACAATTGGTATTCCAAGAATTGAGTTGGATGGAATGATGCCAATTCCAATTCCCTTGGGAGAATTTTTACTCTGGAATGATGATACAAATCTTCCAATGATAAGGCAGTCTCTCAAGCACAATGTATTGCTAAAATGGCGGGAATTTATGCCACCTGAATATTGGGGTGAAGATGTGATGCGGGCTGCAACTGGCGGAGTTGCTCATCTAAGATATGATCTAAAATTGATGGAGAAAGCCGAAGCAGTAGCATTTGGAATAGAAACTCCTGAAATCGATGAATATTTGGCTGGAGTGGACCGATTTCAAGCGAAGTTAGGAAATATGCGGATGATGAGGATGGGTATTCCTTTGGCGATATTTGGGTTGATTGGAACCTTTTGGCTAGACCGGGCTGGGGAGTTTGAAAATTCAGCAATAGGTTACTTGACTTTTGCAATAATCTGGATTATCTCAGGAACACTATATTTCCTTTCTGAACCGGATTGGCGTCAAGCACTATGACGCCTACGGTTGTCATGGAAATTCAAATCATGGGATTTTGCTAATTGCATTACAGATATTAGGAAATTATCTCTTGCCTCTCTCTCAACTTTACCACTGCTAATATCCCAGTATATATTGCATCCAATGTCGATTGCATCCGGTCCAAGAGTAGAAACTCGAGCAAAGGAATCTTCTTCCTTCATTGTCTTTTCATGACTTGCAATTAAATCTGCAACTCCATCACAGAATTCAGATACTTTACTTGGGTCTGAGTTGATATCAATCTTGAAAATTGGTTGCCAGCGACGGAATCTTCGCTTACCCCAATTTTCCACAGGGGTATTTGCTAGGTTTGCATTTGGCATTGTGATAACAGTATCTAGGCTTGTTCTAATCAATGTAGTTCGTAGACCAATTTGCATTACTTCTCCTTCAACCGAGCCGATAACTACCCAATCTCCCACCTGGAATGGGCGGTCGAGAAGAACCGTAGTCGCACCAAAAATATTCGAAATAGTATCTTGCGCAGCAAGTGCTAATGCAAGTCCTGTGATTCCTAATCCGGCCACCATCGTCGTAAGGTCGAAGCCTAATGCGTCGGCGATGAAAACCATTCCAAATATGACTATCAAAAATTTCATTATACTTTCAGCAGCAGAGACAACAGTTTTCTGAGATCCATCAAGAACTCCATCATCATCCGTCCATAATACAAATGCATGAATTACACCCACAAATCTGAATGCGGTAATTACCAGTGAAACCACCATTATCAGTTGTAGTGAGGATAATACCCAATCCATATTTTCGATAAGATACATGCCCGACCAACATCCAGCAGCAACTCCAAGTGCTTTACCAGAGCCTGTTAAGGCATCTTTAGCAACATCACTGCCAACACTAATGTTACTGAAAATTTTAGGTATTATCAAACCAATTATTTCTCTAGTAATCAGAATGAAAATTAGTAATAAAACGGCAGTCAACACGCTTTCAACACTTACTCCATAGATCTCTTTATCATGGCCGGGGATGGCTTCTACGATTCTCTGCATACATTATGCTGTCAACCGAAGTAACATGTTGTTTTCCCTTCAGCTTATTCCATACAGCCCCCTTAGGGGGCTAATTCAATGACACGACGCTTTGAAGAGGGGGCGGCTCTTGGCTAAGTCGGTAGCCATGCGTATTGAATCCCGAAAGAATTCTCTTGCCATTCTTCTTCTGCCGTTTTTATTGTCTCTTCTTTCCCCTATTGTGAGTTCTTCTGCAACTCAAGATTCTGGTGAAGGATTAGCCCCTTGGGACATGTGGGACCAAGACGATGAGGGCAAGTATATCTCTTGCATAAACAGTGGAGAAGGCAACCCTGAGTGCGAGTATCTTTTCCCTTGGGGTGGAGATGAAATGATGCAATTCAAAGAGTACCATTCCTATGAGTCTATGAAGACACGAATGCAGGTTCTGGCTCAAGAAAATTCAGATATTTTCGAATTCCATGAAGGTCTCAATGGTGGAACTAATGCCCGAGGCGAGGAAACTTCCGTAGATACTTACGAAGGATGGCATTACGGTTATTCTTCTCCTTGGTTGAAGATTACAGGTAATGTTCAGGGCGGGGATTACAATGCATTTAACGGCGATAATGGAAACTATCCCGACCGTCCAGATGTCATGATTGTAGGTAACCACCATGCAAGAGAATGGATGAGTTATGAAACTCCAATTCTTTTCATGGAAACTGTTGCTTACTACTATGGCAGCGGACCCGTAGATAACGACGGTGACGGTCTAGTTGATGAAGATCCATGGGGCGATGCAGATGGTGATGGCCAAGTCGATGATGACGGTGATTGTCTAGCTCTAGACCCTGCTTACCAAGATAGTAATGGAGATGGTAAAGCGTGCAATCCTGGAGATTTTGGTGTGGATGAAGACTTTAGTGAAGTCGAATTGACCAATCTTATCAATAACCGAGAAATCTATCTTATTCCAATGCTAAATGTTGATGGTAACAAATACGACAGAGAAGTGTTCTGCCCAGCACCTGCATGGGAATCATGTCCAAGTGGCGGATGGAGAAAGAATCTACGAAATAACGGAGTCGAACCTCTACCTGATCCTAACGAGCAAGTAGACGAAGATTGCGACGGAGTCGATTTGAACCGCAATTATCAGTTTGAATGGGGATGGCCGTTAGGTGCAACAATTCCTCTTGTTCCAGGAACCTGCACTCCTGCTGAAGATGAACGAGCTGGTATTTCCAATAA
>NZFU01000009.1 GCA_002689345.1 Methanobacteriota archaeon
AATCCGACACGAATTTGATGTCTGCGACCGGTTTCGATTGTGAGAGCCAATAGGCTTGCGATATCGTCGCTATCTTCTATATTCCAATGTGTGATCGCTTCCTTCGCATTGGGGTTCTTTTTATTCACGGCCTTTACTCTGAGGAATTTATCTTCGAGCAACCATTCGTGAATTGTTCCACTTTCATTCTCTGGCTTACCTTGAACTAGGGCGTGATAGTTCCGATGTACCGACCTTTCTGCAAATTGCTCCTGGAGGTAGTCTTTGTGTCTCTTATGTTTAGCAAAAACCATCACTCCTGAAGTTTCTCGGTCAAGACGGTGAACGATAAACGCCCAAGACCTTTCATCTTCGCCATGCAGATAGTCTACGGTTCGAGAGTGTAGTGTATCTGGTTCCATTTTATCTGTAGCAACAGATAACAAACCAGCTTGTTTGTTGACAACGAGAATGTGTTCGTCCTCAAACAATATTTTGATTCTAGGGTGCCTCTTTTTTGGCATAGGAGGAGGGGTGTTTTTTGCTGCAGATTCCTTGTCTGAAATTGTAACTGTGCTGCCTGCATTAACGATGTGTTTTGCCTTATGTATCGGCTTTCCATCAACCAAAACTCTACCTGCGGTAAGCATTTTTCGCAAAGTGTTGCGTTTTGAATTTGGAAATTGAAGGGCGACCGCTTCAATTAATTCGATTTCTTGTTCGAATTTCATAACAATACCTCACAAAAGGATTACCTCAACTGTATCTCCAATCGAATATTCAAAACCAGGTTGTAGAATAACCAATGCTTCGCTTAACGCCATACTAGCTATATTTCCTGAGCCCTGATGGATTTTCTGATGTGCCAATAATCCATCTTTACTAGACTCGATACTAACTCTTCGAAGTGTCAAACAATCTTTTGTTGATTTTACTTTAGTGGCCAATTTTGCAGTTGCTCTTGGCTCGTGGGGGCCATTTGCCATCGTAGCGTTTCTAATCCATGGCGCCACTAACATTCGGAAAACTACGTGAGAACTTACTGGATTACCAGGTAAGCCAAAGATCGGAGTATTATTCCAGGTCCCAAAAAGTGGAGGAGAGCCGGGGCGGAGCTTTACTCTCCAAAAATGTAGGTCGCCTTCGTCCTCCATTATCTTACGAACCAGGTCCCATTCTCCCATGGAAACTCCGCCGCTTGTCAGAATTAGATCGTATTCCTTGGCTGCTGAATTCAGAGTTTTTCTTAGATCTTCTAATGTGTCTGCAACGCAATGAAGTCGTGTTGGTTCGTGCCCTAACCACTTAACTAACCCTGATAATCCAAAGGAATTGGATTCGTATATCTCGCCCCTTTCGAGTTTTTGGCCAGGTTGCTTTAACTCATCGCCTGTAGAAATAATCGCTACTTTCAATCTCTTGATTACTGGGATAGAAGAGTGGCCCATCGTTGCACAAAGCCCGACTCTAGAAGGGGTTAGAAACGTCCCTGCGCCGAGTGCAACTTCTCCTTTGCTTAGATTCTCACCCTTTTTACGAATGAAGTGTTTCATTGAAGGCTGTTGTAATGTGACAACGCCTGCTTCGGTTGATGTTAATTCAACTTGGAGTATTGAGTCTGCTCCTTGAGGTAATGGAGCGCCCGTCATTATTCTAACCGCTTGGCCGGGATTGATGAAAATATTATCCTCCTGGCCTGCTGCTTGAATCGTTCCGATTATTTCTAATTTTGAAGGAGCGGTGGTTGTGTCCTCATACCTCATAGCAAACCCATCCATAGCAGAATTGTCAAAAGGTGGGTCATCCACTTTAGACGGCAAGTCCATTGCTAAAATACGATTATGACAATCATCTAAACCAACTCTTTCGACGACTGTTTGTAAGGTTGTTCTCTTACAAATGTCAAGGGCTTGCTCGAGTTCGACAAAGTACGGTAGCTCGCCCATAAATTAACCACCATACAGATGGTCTTGAGTTTCTCGGTCAGATATATGAGACAAAATCTACGATATACCTTAGTAAACTGAGTGAAATTGCGCAAAGAAATACTATTGTTACTGCAGATTTCGGGATGTGTTTTATTGCATATTTTGCTCCAAAGAACGCTGATAAAAACGCCATTGACGGAATAATAATTATTGGTAAAATCCCTATTGTTTCGATCATTTGTCCTATGTTTTTGTCGAGAATAATGTGGCTCAATAAAGCCACTGGAACGATTGTGGTACTGATCAAATAACTAGTACCTGCTGCTTTGTTTGCGTCCATTTTCAACAATGAACGATTGAGGGTTACTAGAATTGCTCCACCGCCAATTCCTAACATTCCCGCTGAAGTACCAGCAAAGGCCGCCCCTAACCTATATTGGTTGGTTTTTGTCGAAATTGAAATTTCTTCTTCTCCCGCCCCGTCTCCTGAAATCATTCTGCGAATTGTTCTTTCAAATACAAATGCAATAATTAGAGCCGCTAATATTTTGATTCCTATTTCACCCACACTGAGTATTAAATATCCAGAAATATATGTTCCGATAATTGCTGCAGGAATTGCCGTAATTCTCCCAATATTTGCTACCTTGTTATCTGCGTAGCCATCTATTGAATGTGCCAAACCACTCCCTAAAGCGACCATGAATACTAGGCTGAGTGATGCTACAACTGCGTCTTGTATATCCCAATCCAATAGATAGTAGATGATTGGGACATATAGGACGCCGCCTCCTAGGCCCAATGGACTGAAAATTAGTGCGACGAATAATAATGAAAACACCGCAACTAGGCTAATAATTTCCAAAAATATCACTCCTTGTCCAAAATGAAATGTTCTAATTTGCTAGCAACTGTACAGGCATGGCATCCAATACAGGTCCTATTATCTATTACAAATCCGAAATTGACCATCTCGACGGTCCCCTGGCTTGTGCCGTTGTCATAGCGTTCTCTCGGTGGTGTAAAGCCTCTTTGCAGCAAGGCATTGAGAAATCTATTCACCTGCCTGCGTTTGGAATGCATTATGGAGGAGATGTTGTCTGCAATTCTCCTCTTATTCGCGTTATCAATTATCGCAGCTCTATATGCTAGTGTTGGACACGGTGGAGCGTCTGGTTATCTAGCAGTGTTATCGTTAACGGTGTACGCATCAGAAGACCCTGCGTGGCTAAAGCAGCATGCTTGGAGTTTGAATCTATTAGTTTCTAGTTTGGCGTTTTTTGCATACAAAAAATCCGGATTTTTTAATTCTAAACTAGCTATTCCGTTTATTATTTCAAGTGTGCCTGCTGCAATGCTAGGTGGTTATCTAAAGATTGATCATGGGATATATGACACCCTTCTGTCCCTTACATTGGTGTTTGCAGCATTCAAATTAATCACACTGAAAAGGCCTGATTTCGAAGGGGTTGTAATCAATCCGCCCCCCGCGCACATAGCGTTTGGAGTAGGGGCAATAATTGGATTTTTGAGTGGGGTTGTTGGAGTAGGGGGTGGGATATTTCTCTCACCGATAATCCTGCTTTTTGGATGGAGTGATGTGAAAACTGCCGCTGGTGTTGCTGCTGCTTTTATTTGGGTTAATTCTGCTGCCGGGTTGGCGGGTAGTTCCCTTTCTGGCCAATTGGTTTTAGATGGCGGTGTTTTGCTACCGTTTGCAATTGCAGTCCTAATTGGAGGATTTGTTGGCTCTAGATTTGGTGCGAGTCGTTTCTCTCAAGAAACTGTAAAGAGAGTTCTCGTTAGCGTGTTATTGCTAGCTGCAATAAAGCGCGTTGTAGAGTTGATTTATTCTTGGTTTTAGAGTCATTATTGACTCAGTTTTTCCGATAGAGTACCGCCATTGCTAATCCAAACAATATGACGAATAATCCTCCTCCGTAAATCAGTGCTGAATTTGTATCTCCAAATATTCCGGCTGGCTCTTCAACTATCAAATCCGGGTCGTCTCCAGCGAAATTAATTGTTTCAGTACTCGCTTCTTGGTTGCCTGCATAATCAAGAATCATGAATTTAACTATCTGCTGTCCTGTCATTCCATTAGGGGCTACAATTCCTCCTTCGCTCGAATAGTAGTGCCATGTTTCTCCTCCGTCGAAGGAATAGAGAATTGCGGCTAGTCCAGAGCCGTTTTCTGTAACATCTATTGTTAAATTAGCAATAATTACCTTAGTTGAACCATCTGCAACATACAAATCGATAATTCCATTTTGTAAAATTATCATCTTTGGCGAGGTTGTATCTACCAGAATTGAATGTGTTGTAATCTCGCTATTTTGTCCCAATAAGTCTACCCAGCGGAATGAGATTTCGTGCTCGCCGTCATCCAATTGCATATTGAGTGTCCCTTGCTCGATATCTGCGAGATCTATCGACTCCCATGGCTCGTCATTAACCTGCTTTTGTAGGTGTGAAATTCCTGAGCCGGTGTCGTATGGTGCTTCAACAGCGCAACTTACTACGTTGGAGGTGTGCCAACTAGACGAGCAATAAATTAGTGGTGCGTTTGGAGGAGAGTCGTCTACAATAAATTGAACTTGGGCCTTTTCACTTGGATTTCCTACTTGGTCCCATGAAATTACAGCCAATACGTAGAATCCTTCGTCAAGTTGTCCCAAATCTATTGCACTACCATTTTCGATATTTTCTTGGCCACCATCTAGTGACCAGGTGTAGAATGAGTGTTCGTTTGTTGTAATTGACAGGTTTGCCATTATTTGACTCGTTGATTGGTAATATTGTCCGATTTCAATTATTGGTGCGTCCGGCATAGTGTTGTCAACATACAATTCGATTATCGTACTCTCGCCTGTATTTTCGGCAAAGTCGATGGATCTGAATGAGAGGGTGTGGTTACCAGTAGCGAAATGAAGCTCGATACTATCGTCGATAATCACCCTCCATTCCCCTCCATTAATCGAGTATTGTGTGGCGCTAACCCCGGTGCCGACATCACTGGTTTGGGTAACGGAGAAGGCGTGGTTTCCAGCGGATACCCAGCCATTCGGGCCATCGATTGTTGGTGCACCTGGAGAATCTAAATCGGTTGTAACTTCAATGGTTCCAACCGGTCCATAATTTCCTGCAACGTCCTGGCATCTAAATTCTACAACCGTAACACCCGAGTCGAATGATTCAGTAATATCGCCTGATGAAATTATTGTCCATTCATTACCAAAAGACATCCATGTCGAGGCGACTGCAATATCATCCATACAGTGTGGTTCGTTGATGCTGAATGTGCCCGGTTTGCCGATAGTTAATGCTGTAAATGGTAATTCAGGAAGCATTGGAGGGACCGTATCTAGAATTATTGATATGTGGTCTGATTCACTTATTGATCCAACTGAATTAGCTGCATACACACTAATTGAATTGCTGCCTTCTACCAAATCAATCGTGGAAGTTGTGGCTGAATTCAGTTGTGATGTTTGTCCATTAACCACCAGATAATACCCTGAAACTGGAATACTTGCAGAAGTAGATTGGCTCCATTCGACCGTATATGTTGATTGGTTGGTAATTAAATCGGTTTGTGTAACAAATACTGGAGTTGTTAAATCTGGTGTTTCAACATATATTCCCATACATTCCCAATTATTCCAATACTGACTTTCATCCATAGTTTTGTCTGGATTAAGTGAGATACATAGGTAGTAGGGGCCTTCGGCAATTTGATTGTCTACGGCTATGTTCAAATTGTGTTGGCTTTGTTGGCCTGAATAAATTATTCCTTTTTGAGATGTATCGATTAAAATATCTGATGAGTCGATAAAGTGGTCTCTAGAAAGATATGTTTCTACACTAAATTGGGATGTTTGTTCGGAGCCTATATTTTCGATTGCCATATTGATGTTTAGAGCCGATCCCGCTTGAGCGTTGTTTGGAGCAATAATTGAACTGATTGTAACATCTGCTAATTGTACAACGTTGATTGTCAAAGAATAGTCTCCTCCCACTTCGTAAGTAGGATTCCATACCACTATTGTGAATGTCTCGCCTTGTATTGAAGTCATGTTAATCAATTTTGTATTTGATGAAGTGTTACCAAACCACGCCTGACCATAAGAATCAACCACTACTATATCGAAGTCGTTTCCAAGAGGTGGCGTCATTGACACTTCGATTCGGGTATTGGCCCCTGTTGTAATCGTGTAACTGTCTTCAGTATCAAGTATATTTAGACAGCCTGAATTAGTCCCAGTAGTAATCGATAGGGAGGTTAAACCATAATCTGGCGCATCTACTCCTTGCCCTAAATCGTCTTGTTGATAGTTGCATGCGAGTATTTCCACCTCGTTTCCATACAATGCATTATTCGATTCATTGTCTTCTGTAATTGTGTTTGCGCCATCTACAATTACTCCCCAATAATAAGTTCCCGCTGGTATTGAATTAGGAATTGTGAATGATACATTTGTATAATTCCAATTCATATACGAAATTCCCCATTGGGTGAAATTATCAACCAAATAATCACTAGTTGTAATGGTTGTATCTGATGATAAATAGATTGAATAATTAAATTGCCCAGAGTAAAGTTTTCCATTATTTGTTATTTCTCTCCACACATAAACTGGTTGTCCGGGGTTAGCCCAATCCGGCCCATAGAGGTAGGTTGGTTCTAAATCAGACAAATATGTTGCATTAGACCAAATGTCCAAATTATAGCCTCCTGCGCCTGAAAACCTGTAGATTTTTATTACAAGGAAAGCGTTGTTGCCAGAGGCATTCGTACCTAATGTCGATACCCAATCGATATTATTACCTGATGTGCTCTGATCAATACTTGTTGAATTAGAATAGTACATCAATTCAATGTCGAAGTCTGAAAGATTGGTGTCAGTGAGTCTTATATCAACATCGTAGCCACTATCTAATCCTAAAACCAAATAGTCCACTGTGTCATTATTATCCATACACCCACTAAGAGTCATTGTCGGGATATATCCTGTCCAATTAGAAGCAGAAATGTTGTTTGCAAAATCTCCACCCCAGCCCCCGTCGTTTTGAGTAATGCCGCATCCAACGGTTGTTTGAACACCTGTGTAATCGTTATCGGAGCCCGAAGTTTCACTCACCGCGTAACCATAATCAACATAAAGGCCCCAATAATATGTGGAGCCCGTGGTTAGTGAACTTGGTATTGATACAGATACTGAGAAATTCGATTGACAATTTCCACAATATGATGAATAATATCCAGAATACAATCTTGTGTCACTCGGAGTAATATTTCCATCTGTAGAAAGATAAATCCCGTAATTAAATGGGCCGGAATTGCCTCCAGTGTTTGACATTGCAATTGTGGCTGTAATAGTAGAGCCGGGATGGATTAGTGATGGGGCTCCAATCCAGTTAGCCACTAGATTTGGATTGGTTTTGTTTACTAGTTCAATGGTTAATCCATACATTGAGCCGCTTCCAGTATACCGGTCTATTACGACATAAACTGTCTGGCTTGATGAAGAATAGCTTGACCAGTTTGCCCATTCCATTCCCAAACTGTTGGATGAGCCTGCTAGATAGGAATTGGTTGAATTAAGAATAGAAATATCAAAATCGTTATTCCCTGGAGAGACCAATGCTGCTTTCAGTTCTTTACCGGAAGGAATTGTAACTGAATAGTAATCTCGATTGTCAGTAGATGTGGTTAAGCAACCATGGTAGGTATAAATCTCATCAGAGTTGTTGATCCATAGGGACTTGCTGGTTGAAGTTGAGCTTCCTGCATCGCCTGATGAGCCTGCTTCAGATGCGTCATCATATGATGAACTACAGGAAAGTTCGGGTCTGATTGCATGATCTACTAATATATCGAAATACTGTTCTTTGAATGAAGGGTTGTCATTCATTAAATAATAAGTGAAATCTGCTAAAGTAAAATCGTGATTTGGATTGTAATCCAGTGCAGCATCCCATATTTCCTGAGCGTATTGGCGATTATAACTCCCCAATGTGTCTCCAAAACCATCGGTGACCCATGAATCGTCATCCACCCCGTCGTGTATGTCCCAAAGAATACCTGTAACGACTTCTTCTAAACAATCCCAGTGTGTCCCATTGGAAGGGTTGTTTACTGTTGCATCGCCGTTTGCATTGTAATTCCTGTAACTCCCGTAAAAGAGGCCTTCTTCATATTCATACCAATTTTTATACCATGTGTCGTTGAGATAATTGTACCTATTCTTGACTGCTATTGCGAAATATGAAGCCCAGCCCTCGCTCCATCCTAGGTCTTCAGAGGTGCATGAGTTGAATGTGTGGGCTCCGCCCCCTCCTGTATGAGATGTATAGTAATCCTCGACATAGTGGGCGTATTCATGGAAATTTACTGTTGCATCAAATCCATCATAAAGAACAATGTGCGATCCGCCATTTGTCCAATAATATGCTCCTGTTGAGCCGTCTGACCTTGGCCAGCGTGAATCTAATTGTGCTATGTTTGACGAACCATAATTGTTCGAATAACTTCTAGAATCAAGAAGTGTCGTCATAATATTCAATGCAGCTCCGTTATTGGATATCGATTGGGTTCCATAGGAATAAACTCCGCTCGCAACATTAGTTACTACACTAGTAGTCCAGGTATAAACTGAGCCTTTGGCATTAGTACTACCTACAGAACTAGATACTTCTGCTGCTGAATTTGTTGAATAAAGTTTGATGTAAATGTCTTGGTTTGTACCTACTTCAGAAACGCCGATGTTTGAAAATTTCACATTGCCGTATGCGTCGAGATATGATGTTCCAAGTAAATCATCGGACGATACTGTGTCTTGGTCCCATAATTCCGCCTTTGCGTATTTTACATTCGAATAACATGTTGAAGAACATGCTGAATTATTTGCTAAATAATAATTATAATATTGGAATTTTGCTGTTACTGTTACATATCCTGAACCTGTGACTGTTGAAGTGCTAGTGGCTGCTTTGTAGTTGTTATTCTCATTAGATTCGCTTACTACGTTGTAAGGATCTAGAATTATCCCCCAATAATAAGTTCCAGTACTGATTGATGATGATAGTGTGAACGTAACACTTTGACTATTTGTAGAGCCTGCGGAAAGTGAGCCAAAACTTCGGTTAGAAACCAGTATATCTCCTGTTGAGATTACATTGTTTGTAGAGAGGTAGACTCCGTATCTAAATCCTGATGTGCTCGAGCATCCTGAGTTTTTGAAATCACGAGAAATTGACACTGAGGAGCCGGGTGTTGTTGCGGATGGCCCAGAAACAGAAATGGCTTCTAAATCTGGAGAATTGTTGATCGAAATAGTGGTGTTTGAGGCCACATAATTATTTGTCTCACTGCTTTCATTAACCGAGTTACTAGGGTCAACAATTAGTCCAAGATAGTAGTTGCCTGTTGAAATACTAGAGGGGATTGTCAAGCCGATTGTTGTATTACTACTTGACCAAGAGGACGAAAAGTTGTAAATTTGTGTATCACCTGTCGAAATAATATTATTTGTAGAAAGATAAATTGCATATTCAAACGATGTTGTAGTTGATGGGTTAGTGGAAAAGGCCCTTTGAACGTTTATTGTATTGCCTGCGCAAAAGGACGAGGTGCCGTTCAGTGAGTTACCGATATAGTCGGCTATAATGTCAATATTGCCTCCGCTAGGTGTGGAAGAGGAAATTGTCACACTGTTCCCGAATGCAACGTTGTTTGATTCGTTAGATTCTGTAACATTCTGATAAGAGTCAACGTAAGATACCCAAGTGTATGTTCCTGGGGAAATTGTTGAAGGGATGGTTAAATTATACGTGTTGTTTGTTGAAGTGTTTGCATTGTATGAATTGATATTATAGTCTTTAATCGATGTATAATTGCTTGTTGTAGAATTGTACAAGAATAACGACAAGTAAAACGTCCCAGTTGCAGTATTTCCTATATTCGATATTGCCGCTGACGCAGAATATGAATTGCCAGCTGTTGTTGTTGATGGTGCCCATACCCCGTCTGCAACTAGATCAGAGTGGGTAGAAGTGTTTCCTGAAATTAAAATATCGTCGATAAATACTCCGTGTCCACTAGTAACTATATAATCGGTTATTGTTAAGAAGTATAGGGTGAAATTTTGCTGACCTGAATAATTTAACAAATCAATTGTTTCTGTTGTCCAGCCCGATGAACTTCCTGTATAATTGCCAACTAAAGTCCATGACGATGAATTGGTTGCAGCATAAACTTGGAAAAAGTCGTAACCTGTTTCTAAACTATAATTTACATCGAATGTCAAATCTAAATCTGTAGCATTTGCATATGAGCCTAATGAAAGTGGGGCATAAACTCCAGTATACATGTTGTTTTCATAACCGCAGCTCAATATTGTACATGATTGAGATGTATTGTTGGTGTAATCATATCCAGATGACCATAATGATCCGGAGCCTTCTGTATAGGTGAAATTAGATGGGGCCCAGCCTAAAGCGGAGGTGTTGTTTGCAGTACTAAATGCAACGCTCCACGGGTAGGTAATCGAATCTGCATCATAGGTGATTTGAAGTGTTGAGCGCCCGCTTGTATCGCTGGTTGAAAGTGGTGCGAAATTAGATACGAGTTCCGGTATTGGAGATGTTGTTCCTATTGCGCTTGATTGTGGCGGTAGTTCTTGCTTGGCTATTTGATAGAATTCGCCTTGTGTGTTTTGATTTGGATCTATGATTGATATTTGACCTGATTCGACATTTAATTCGGTAATGAATTCTGCTACAACTTCGTCAATTACTAACCACGCCCTTAATTGTCCAACTCCATATGGTAACTCAGAGATTGTAGTTATCTTTACTCCCGTTGTAGGGGTAAGTGTTACTGATGTGTCGCCCTCGATTTTTTGATTGGACTGGGAAAGATATGTCCACTCCAAAAGCCCTTCTCCGACAGGGAATGATTCCCCATGTGGGCTGGCCCAAATTTCAACGCCCTCTGGTGATTCGGCAAATTCAATATCCCATGTGTGTTCGGGGTCAGGGTGGTTATTTTGCTCTGATTCAGAATCATAATCCTGTTCAAATCCTTCATTTGAAGTATTATTAATTGATGATGTGAGAGGGGTGATTAAGAACATCGCAGCGATAAATATTGCAAGCCATGACTTTTGAGACATGCTTTGCCGATTAATTATAAATAAATAGAGTTGCCTAATTTTCTATTTGTCGCTTCCTTTTTTTACTATGTAATTTGAGGGAGTTGTATGAATGATAGAAGCGCAGGTAGGGTTTGGATAGTTTTGGCCCTAACGAGTTTGATGGTTTTACAAATTATTTCATCCCTACCATTTAATTTGGCAGACGAAGAAGAATTTGATGTTGGTGTTGAATTGACAGCCCCTCAAATGGTTGCTTTGGCTAATTTGAATGGTGAATCGGAAAACCTCACAGGGGGCCTAGATTGGGTCTCAACTGCAGGTGGTTCTGGTGGCCCTGACTTCGTTTATGATGTGGCTACAGATGGTTCTGGAAATGTGATTATTGCTGGAAGTGTTTCATATAATGTAACATTAGGAAATTTACAAATTAGTTCAACCGGGGGATCTACTGCCTTCGTTGCAAAACTCAATGCTTTTGGATATTGGACATGGGCTGCTTCACTTAATAGTGTCAATTCCGGTGGAACATCGGTTGTTTCAGCAATCGATATCGATTCTAATGGAATGATTTACTTGGCTGGAGACATGTATGATAGGCACAGCGCAGGGGCTTATTCGGTAGGTGCCAACGACGAATATGGAATATTCGTTGCTAAGTTGAATCCTCAGGGCGCGTGGGTCTGGGTTGAAGATGTAGTCAACGATGGTTATTCGGTGGTTCGTGGTGTTTCTGTTGACAGCTATGGGAATGTTGGAATTGTTGGTAGTTTTTCGGGTGACCTCTATTTCCCAATCCCATATACCCTTAGTACTGATTGGGATACCGATGTATTTGTTGCAAAACTAAACTCCGGAGGTAATTATTGGCACTGGGTTGAAAGTTTTGGTGGCGATAGTAATGATTACGGTAGCGATATTGACTTGTGGGATATATATTCTGGAAACGAAGGAAATTGTAGTTCTAATCAAAATAATTTTGTGATTACTGGTTCTTTTTCGAACAATATTGTGTTTGGAGATCAGAATTATTCCACGAACCGTTGGAATTCTTCAGCGTTTGTTACCTGGCTTTGTGGGGATGATGGTAGTGTATATCAATCCCTAGCTGAAGGTATGCCGAATCAAAACTCCTATACTATTCAAGACTGGTATTCATTCAGCTCTTGGAGTAGAAACTCCGGGTGGTATTCTGGATATAACGCCCAAGATGGTTATGCTAATGGGTATTCGTCAAGTTACCTGTATTCATATACTGGCAATTACCCTTCATCAATGAGTTCCACGACATATGCGACTAGCCCTACTGTCAATGGTATTGGTTATTCGTCATCTAATGCGTTTTTCTTAGAATTTGATAGAATGCTTGGTATCGAAAGTAGTGTGTACGACGAAGCGAATATACAAGTATACAAAAATGGGTACTGGTACACCATTTGGAGTAACCCTTCCTATACAATTGATGAGTCGGGGAACAACGGTTCGTCTTGGACTAAAGTAACATATGATATTTCGAATTATTTCCCTGGGAATTCACAATTTAAAGTTAGATTTGGTATTGGGCCCAGCGATAGTATAGTTGAATTCACAGGATGGGCTATAGATAATGTGAGAATTACCCAAGGAGAGCGTTATGTGGCTGGTGAGTCGGCGGGTTATTCTATTGCTCATAGAGATGGTCCTAGTCAATTCGCAGGATCTTGTGTTGCGCTAGGAGGGGTTGGTTCTGGTAATCTAAAATTCTCATCGCCCACCTCCTCTGGAGTTGCTAATTACAACACAGGGAGTTATGATAGCAATGTTTGGGTTATACCAGTCTGTGCTTATGAGGACCCTAGTGGTTTTTCAGGTAGTTGGATTCCGTGGTCTGATTCAAGTTTGAAGGTTTCAACCGCCGGATTTATTTCAGACATCAGTATTGATGCTAATGATAAGGTCGTTGTTAGTGGTAATTACTACGACGATGTTTGGTTCGGCTCCAACTATCTTTCTGATTACGATGATAGTGATATTTTCATAGCCACGATTGAAAACTTTTTCTCGAATGATACCTCTTGGGATGATGCTTATCGCGGAGGAGGATATGGTGAAGACCGTGTTCAAGCTCACGCTGTAACTTCAACCGGTTCTGTGATTATTGGAGGTAGTATTGATGGAAGTCCGCAGTTTGGAAACACATACCTTTCCGCATACTCTGATGTAGATGGTTTGGTTGCCCAAATGAGTTCTTCAGGAACTTGGGCTTGGGCTAAGCAAATTGGTGGCGCCGGGGGTGTAGATTATTCTATGGCTACTGAAGGATTGTCAAATGGAAAGGTTGCCATAGGTGGTTCATTCCAAGGTGTTGCTGATTTTGGTGACATGAACGTAACTAGTAATGGTGACTTTGATGGGTTTATTGCGATATACAATGATGATGGCACTATACACAATGTTCAGTCATATGGATATGAAGGGGAACAAAGAATTATTCAATTACAGCAAGAAGAAAGTGGCGCGCTATATGCTGTTGGGACTATGGAATGTATTTCCAATAATGTTTACATCTTCGGGAAGTGGGTTAGTTGCCCTAATAGTTCAGGAGAAGGTAATGGGTTATTTATTGCAAAATTAGATCTAGACTTGAATGCTGATTGGGTGACTGGAGTCGGATTAGAATATGGTGATGGTGAAATTATATCATTCGCTGAATTAAGTGATGGTTCTCTTGCAATATGTGGAACTCATTCTGATGGAGATATTGAAATCGGCTCTTTTGAAGAAGAAAATTCACTTGAGGGGGTCCAGCAATTAATCTGTTCTAAATTATCATCAACAACAGGTAATGCCCAGTGGCTATCAAGGGTTGATATGTCTGACCGCTATGAAGAAATGTGGGTTAGGGGCCTTGTTGTAGATTCACAAGATAATATTGTGATGACTGGGAATTTTATTGGAACTGCTTCTTTTGGCTCAATCAGTACAATTGCGAGTGCTGGAAATGAAGACACTGGTGATTTATTTGTCGCATCAATAGACGATAGTGGTGATTGGAATTGGGCTATTGCTGGAGGCGGCCAAGATGGTGACAGTGGTAGTGCAATTTTGATAGATAGTGATGGAAAATATCGTCTCTACGGGAGTATGACTGGTTCTGCCGCAATAGGTAACACTATGTTAACAGGGAGTGATTCTGGTGCAACATATCCGATAACTGCTACAATTACAACCAACGGTGCTTGGTCGTCGGCAAAATATTTTGATCATTCTGGAAATAGTGGATTAGCTATAACTGCCGAATCATTAACTGAAGATTTGCAAATCGTTTGGTTTGTTTATAACTCTCAACTAACCTTGGATAATTCGATGTTATTAGGGCCAAATAATGGAGATTTTAACAATCTGGGAATTGGGATGTATAATTCAAGCCTAGATAGATGGGTTGGAACTGAAGAAATTGTTGATCTTGAAGAAAGTGGGGTCGAAGGATTTGCTATGAGTTTGGATTCATCTAAGGAAGGATACATTACAATGAGTGGTTATTACAGCGGTGGAACAAATCCGTTCCCTGGCTATGATGTCATTACCGATGGTTCTTACAACGCGTTTGTTCTTTCATATGAATTAGATACCGATTTAGATGGTCTTCTAAACTCTGAAGATTATTGTGAGTATGGTGCAACTGGATGGGTCTCAGACTACACCACAGACCATGATTCTGATGGATGTAAAGATTCGGATATTGAAGATTTAGATGATGATAATGATGGTGTTCAAGACCCCGTAGATGAGGCAAATCCTGTTTGGGGAGAAGACCATTGTTTCAGAGGAGCATTGGGTTGGGTTTCTGATTCTTCATCCGATTATGATAGCGATGGTTGTCAAGATTCTGGTGTTGAAGACCTTGATGATGATAATGATGGGGTTGTTGACCCTGTCGATTTGTCAAATCCGATGGCAGGTGAAGATTTCTGTCACAAGGGGGATTTGAATTGGACCTCAGATACAGCCACTGACTGGGATATGGATGGTTGTCGAGATGATTCTAGTGAAGATACCGATGATGATAATGATGGGGTTGTTGACCCTGTAGATGTTCAATCGCCGATGAATGGTGAAGACCATTGTTATAGGGGAGCTTTAGGTTGGATTTCTGATTCTTCAACCGATTATGATGGCGATGGTTGTCAAGACTCTGGTGAAGATATCGATGATGATAATGATGGGGTTGATGATGATTCAGACCTTTGTCAGATGGGATCTTTATCCTGGTCGTCTGATGCAACAAACGATTACGATGGTGATGGTTGTGAAGATTCTACTGAAGATGATGATGATGATAACGACTCGGTATTAGATATCGATGATAGTTGTGTTAGAGGAAATTTGGGTTGGGTTTCAGATACATCGACCACAGACCATGATGGTGATGGTTGTCAGGATGACTCTAGTGAAGATGCTGATGATGACAATGATGGAATTGAAGATTCTTTAGATATGTGCCCGAAGGGTGACCTTGGTTGGATTTCTGTTTCAACTGTCACTGATTACGATAGTGATGGTTGTCGAGATGATTCTAGTGAAGACATAGATGATGATAATGATGGGGTTGTTGATCCTGCAAACGTTCAATCGCCTGAGGAAGGAGAAGACTATTGTTACCGAGGAAACCTTGGGTGGTTATCAGATACTTCGAACGATTACGATGAAGATGGTTGTCGGGATGATGGAGAAGATAATGACGATGATAATGATGGGGTTGAAGATTCTTTAGATATGTGTCCAACTGGAGATTTGGGGTGGACTTCTATCACAGCGATGAATGATTATGATAGCGATGGTTGTCAGGATGATTCTAGTGAAGATGCTGATGATGATAATGATGGGGTTGTTGACCCTGTGGATGTTCAATCACCAATAGATGGTGAAGATTATTGTTACCGGGGATTATTAAATTGGGTTTCAAGTTCATCAACAGATTATGATGGAGATGGTTGTAAAGACGATTCTGCAGAAGATAATGATGATGATAATGATGGTTTGATTGATATTCAAGATAGTTGTGTTAAATCCCTAGGAGCCAATGAAGGTTGGTTGTCATTAGAGGCTGAAGATTACGATGGTGATGGTTGTCGCGATGCTGATGAAGATAATGATGATGATGGAGATGGTATCTTAGACCGGGAAGATGGTTGTGCTTTGGGTGAAAAGGGATGGATTTCCTCTACGAGTAATGATGCTGATGGTGATGGTTGTAAGGACGATGTTGAAGATTT
Organism: Methanobacteriota archaeon; assembly: GCA_002689345.1. Taxonomy (GTDB): domain Archaea; phylum Thermoplasmatota; class Poseidoniia; order Poseidoniales; family Poseidoniaceae; genus MGIIa-K1. Next base: position 16,318 of record NZFU01000009.1, read on the forward strand.
AGATGATGATGGAGATGGTACTGAAGATGCTCAGCAGTTTATGTTGAGTGGTGAAGGTGCTGGTTATACCTGGACAATTATTGGATCTTTAATTGGTGCTCTTGTAGCAATATTGTTAGTTTACAGATTCGCCAAAGGCGGCTCTGGTGGTGTTTCTAACCAAATGTATAGAGAAATTGAAAATGAAGTTCGTCAAGAAATTGAGTTCGAACGTGTAGAAGAAAGTATGACTGCTACGAATGATTTGGATGTTGCAATGCGAGAGTTCCCTCAATGGAGTAGAAATGAAATTCAGGATTATTTCGACCAAGGGTGGACTATTGAATCTCTAAAGGAATGGTTAAACAACAAGTGAGTTGTTATTCGGAACCGTAAATGGTTACGGGTATTTCTTCATTGGAAGAACTCTGAATGTTCACAGTGTGGACAGGTGATTGTGTACCTTGCCTTCTTTGGTTTTGGAACCTTCATGATCGTTCCACACATATCGCATTGGTGTTTAATTGTGTCAGGGCCTTTTGGCTTGACTTCTTCATTTAGGGTACGGCCTACGTCGGTTGACCAGCCAACTTGGTCTGAATATGAATCGGTTTTCTTCAGTTTAGAACTCTTTAGAGAAAGGCGAAGTTTTCTCTTTTTCTTACGGCGCTTTCCGGGCGGAGCCTTGGTTGCCATGAATCACGGTATGCGTCGCCGTATACAATCACTTCGGCTAATTTCATCAATCGACTATTACTGATTCTCCGTTCTTTGGTGTATGAACCGAATGCCCGTTCGACTCCAATTCCTCAACTAGAGGGGGTCTGGCATGGTTGGGGTCGGTGTGGTAAATTACTACAGTTTCTGCCTGGCATTGTTTAGCAAAATTCACTATCTCTGAATGCCCTGCGTGGGTTGAAAAGGAAAATTGACTAACTTCTAATTCGATAGGTGTTCTTTTATCCCAAATTGGAACATGTCCTTCATCTAATAGCATTCTTCCTCCAGATCCTTTTGCTTGATAACCAGTTAGTAATATTGCATTTTTAGGGTCCATACGTAATCGATTAAGATACCAAATTGAAGGTCCGCCATCCATCATTCCAGATGTAGAAACGATACAATCAGCCTCTAATGCTTTCTTTTTATCCGATTTTGAAGATACTCTTCTGCACCATTTCCAAGCATCTGCAAGAGCTTGTGGGTCTCGAAGTGCTTCAGGGTGTTCCATCTGTAATCTGGCAACATGTTTACCCATTCCATCTACATGAACATCTAGTTCTGGTAGATGTTTGTGTAAGGTCATTACAATGTCCTGTGTCCTACCATTTGCAAATGCTGGAATTAGTGCTGTTCCTCCTCTTTCTGTAACCTCAATTATCCTATCAACAAACGCTTGTACAGTTTCGTCTTTATCTGGATGGTCTCTTCCACCATATGTTCCTTCTGTGAATAAGACATCACACTTTTCAGGTTTAGCTCCCGTAGTTAATTGTGAATCTCTTGTATCAAAATCTCCTGTGAATAATAATTTGTGAGTATCGGTTTCAACATTAAGCATTGCAGCACCTGGGATGTGTCCGGCTTTTGTTAGTTTCAATTTCCAAGAGTCTTTTTCCCACGTTTCACCAAATTGATGAGTATACCATGAAGAAGTTGCAACATCAATGTCTCTTTTATCCCATGCTAATGGATATCCTTCTAATCGACTGACTTTGTAACAATCGTTCCACATCATATGGCTAATTTTCGATGTTAATGGGGTGCCGTGCAATCTTGTTCTATGGTTAGAGCAAAGCCATGGAGCCATACCTAAATGATCAATATGGGAATGAGTAATTACGGCGTCTTTGATATCGGGAGCTTCTCGGGGATATTTTGGAGGATCTGTTGGAGCAAGACCATAATCAAGAAGCATTTTCACTCCTTTTTTATCTTCAAAAACACATCCAACATTTCCTACTTCGTCACCTCCACCAAGATAATGATAGCGAATTCCATTATCTGGGGGAGTTATTGGATAGGATGTAGTCCTGCCAGGAGAATAGAACACCATATGATTACGCTCATTCCAATCATGCATCAATATGTCGGACCCCTGTATTTCCACTGGAACGATTTTCTTGGTGTTGAGTGAAAGTGAAGTCTCGCGATACTTATGGACTAGACGCGATAAACATCAATGGGTCTTACTTCGTTCAGTTGATGATATCATCATTTCTTACTTCATCAAACCCCTATTAATTCGCCTGCAGTGGAAATGGGGGGGTAAAGGATAGTAATCATTCTGCATAATAAAATATGAATAATTTATTTCTATTGGAATTTATTCAATATTTGAAAATCAATATTTTATGTCTTAACTAATATTTCCAAAGGTAATCTGGCCGAAGCAGCAATGAGTATGTGTCCACTGCAGTATGTTATGGGGGAGATCCAAACAGCGATTTTTGTTGTTGATGAAGATCTATGTTACGGTTGTGGAGCTTGTATAGCATTATGTCCCACAAACGCTCTTGACTTAGTAAGCAGATTAGCAATAGTCGAACAAGAAAAATGCACGTTATGCGAGCATTGTATTCCATCATGTCCCGTTTTCGCTCTAAGAATTGAGGATGTGAAGTAATGTTCAATATCTCAGGAGCAGGGGTTAGGGGACTTTCTTGCGCTATGACTCTTTTAGAAAACAATCACAAAGTTACTATTTTTGAAGCCCGACAAGAAGTTGGAAACCCAGTTAGATCACCAGGGATAATAAAAAAATTAGACCCAAATTTAATCGATAAAACATCTGCTAAAGTTACAAAATATGGTTGGGCATTTAGAAGAGAATGGTTCGAAAAAGAATTGGCTAAATCTGTTGTTGATTTAGGTGGTATAATTAGACTAAAAACACCAGCTCCAAAAGATTCAATCAATTGCACAGGTGGTAAAACGATTGCTTCTGGGTGGCCAAAAAAAGGCACCCAATACCAACTAACTTCTTGGAATGGAGGAATTGTGATCAGTAATGATATTCCAAATGAATTTACATTAAACGAAATGCTTGATGATAGATTTTGTTTTGAAAGAGGAGATGGTTTAGTTGAATGTTGGATAAGAGGAAAACTCCCTCGTCCAACACAAGGATGGTTGGAAATAATACAAGGAGAACACCCCACCTCTTCACAAAAAATTTGGACAGATGAAGCGATACTCGAGGGACAAGAAATCGCCAAAAACCTCATTCATTCCCTACCGGAGGTTTCCTAACATGCTACCAGATGAAGGCCTTCTGAATTATATTCTCGATAGAAGCCAGGGTTGCAGACATATCACATTAATTGATCCTGGAAAACAAAGCACAGAAATTGCAACTAGAAGGGCAATTGCGGCAGTTGAAGCGGGCTCTCGTATGATATTTATCGGCGGATCAACAAATACTCCAGACGAAGTAGTTCACGCGACTTGTAAATCGATACAAGAAGCATTTGAGTTACAAATATTTGCAGCGAGTCAAGACCCAACGTCCGACGAAGATATGTGGAAAATTCCAGTGGTACTATTCCCCGGGGGTGCGCACGCACTTTCACCATCAGCAGATGGAATTACATTCATGATGTTAATGAATTCAAACATACGTAAATTTTTGATTGGAGAACAACTTAGGGGAGCACCGTTTTTGAAAAAATTTGGCGTTGAAGCACTTCCTACCGGCTATCTTGTATTTTCTCCCGGTGGAAAGGTTGGGGAAGTAGGAGAAGCAGATTTAATCGAATCAGATCAGTTAGATTTAGTGAATTCTTATGCCCTAACAGCAGAAATGTTTGGCTTCAAAATTCTCTATCTCGAAGCCGGCAGCGGGGCATCAACCCAAGTAAATCCTAATTGTATAAAATCAGCAAGAAGAGTTGAAGAATTATGTTTAATCGTTGGGGGCGGAATACGAACTGGTCAACAGGCCGCAAAAGCGGCTAATGCTGGTGCTAATTGGATAGTAACAGGTACACTTACCGAGGATGCAAAAAACCTTGATGAAATACACCAGAGGATAAGTGAAGTTGTAGCTGGCGCTCAATCTTCATCATCGTAAAGAACAGGATCACCCGTTCCACCAGGAGAGTCAGGACGAGGAGTTCTGTCAACATCCATTCCTTTCTCTATTACTTCTAATGCGGTGTCTAGGTCAACCTTACCACCGTCTGCTAATGTGTGCATATCATCTGTGTCAGGAGAGGATAACTTTCTTTCAACATCCGGAGAGTTAGCATAAACTTCCTTTCTAAGTTCCCTTTCGTCATGACTACGGACTAAAGACAAAGAATCAGCAAACACCCTTCCAACAACTTCGCGCGTTCTTTCTGAACGCTTGACGCCATCCAATTGGTGTACTGCAGTGTCTCTCTGAGATTCTAACTCCCTTACTTCTGAAGTACGGTCGGTTAATGCCGCCTCCAAGTCCCCAATAGTCAATGACATTTGCTGGACTCTCTCATCCCTTTCAAACACATCATTGTGAAGTCTTCTTTCGCGTCTTCTAAGGGATTCATATTCACGGTTTCTTTCTAGCAAGCGGCGCTTCAATTCCTCTATTTGTTCTACTAAGTAATCATGTTCTGCAGAAACAGACCTTGGACCTTGCATTACTCTTTCCAACTGCTCTTCCAATTCTGCAAGACGCTTATCTCTTGCATCTAGAAGACCCCGTAATCTATCAGCAATATCTCTCAAACGCTGTCTTTCCTCTTCCAATGCATCATTAGCGGCCTTTTCAGCATCCAAGTCACCAGACAAAGCATCTGCTTGAGACTTCAAACTTCGAACCTCATCGGCGGTAACGCTGGTTAATCCAGCATCTGCTGCACGCTCCAAAGCCTCAACCATTTGCGCCATACGACCTTCCATTTCTCCAATAACATCATCTTGTTGAGTTGTTAAATCACGTAATTGCATAGTTTCTTTTTCAAGAGATGCACGCTCTTCAGCAGACAATCCCGATTGACTTTCAGTCAATTCTTTTCTAGTATCTTCTAACAATCTTTCCAAATGCACAATTCTCGCACCAGATTCTTCTAAATCATTTTCAGCCGCGCGTAATTGAGAAACCTCAGGAGCAACCTCGTCTTTACGTTCAGCAAGATCTAATTCTAAAACCCGCAATCTTTGTTTTGATGTCACCAAGTCTTCATTTCGATCAGCAAGCTCTTGCCAAGCGACAAGAACCTCTTCAACGAGTTGATCTACAGGGTAAGCGCGCAACATTCCCTCGAGTGCTGCTCGCTCATCGCCAGTTGTTTCAGTCATGCGACGGATGCCACCAGAAGTCGAAGTGCCGAGCGTCATTGCGCACAATCGCACATCAACCATTCTTCAACCTTTCATTGGTCGAGGGGCCCTATGGGCCCTTTGTGAGACCCTTAATTGATGGCGGTATATTGCTCATCAGGCATATCTTGGGCCAAAGCCATAGCGCCTGTAGCGACCTTTTCGATAGGATCATCGACACAAGTAACAGTTACATCTCCGATGTCGGCGATGTCATTTGCGATTGCATCTGCAATTCCTTCTATCAAAGAACCGCCACCAGACAGAATGATGTTGTTCCTGAGAATCGGTTGATATTCAGGGTCTGCTGTTGCAACAATGGACTTGATTGCAGCGCCAACCTTTCCAATAACCATTGAACAAGCAGACTTAATCAAATCTCCAATATCTACGACTTGCTTCTTACCATCCACTGACAATTCAACCATTTGCTCACGGTCATCGCCGCTAACATAGGAAAATTCTTCCTTCCACTTACGAACCATGTCTTTGGTTACTTGAGCACCAGTGTACTTCTTTTGAACAAGACCCATTAATTGAACATCGATCCAATCTCCAGCTTCCTGGATAGTTAACTGGTCTTCGTCACTAGGGAATATTCCGTAAAGGCGAGCAATATCTGTGGTACCTGCTCCAATATCTACACAAATCGATCCAGATATTTCTCCAATTCCATAAGCGGTAGCGAAAGGTTCTGTAACGACCATAATTGCATTTACTTGCCCACGAAGTGTGGCCACCAAATTGCTCTTGTCTGTGAATGAAACGTGAGACGGTGAACAAATTACACCAAATACTTCATCATAATCTTCAGGTCCAACGGTTTCGATTAGGTGAGTTACGAAAGCCTTAGCCGCAGCCAAATTTGCCTCATCATCTTGTGCAACGCCTGCTGCCATTGGACGGTATAGGTTACAAGCCAATTTGTTTTTCAAAGCATCATTTCCAAACAGAACATCACGTCCAAGGAAATTTCTAGCAACCGGGTCTTTTGGACGGCCTACGACCGTCTCAATAGTTTCCATCGATCCTGCACTACTTGCGATAGTTGATTGGTATGTTCCCAAATCAATTCCAACATAGAGTCTTTCTCCCATTTTATCTCACCTTTGTCCTTCGGACATTGCGCCCATAGAGTCACTTGACTTAATGTTCACTCGCGTTAAGATTGCCTATTCTTCCTCTCTGAATGGAGGCGGAGCAACATCTAGAACCCCTCGTTCAAACCGCCTAAACATTACACCGGCAGCCACAATAGTGCCGATAACAACACCCATGACCCCCCAAATTAAGGCACGATTTTGCTCACTAAGTCCAGACTCCCCATCTGTCGGCGAAACATCAGGCCCATCTAAGAGTGGAGACTCCCACCAGAGGGTAAAATTTTCAGATTTATAGGTTGAAATCATAGGGGAGGTCCAAGACGACATATTATTGTCAACCACAACCACCTCAACCGACCAATCATCACGATTGATTGGCCTTGGAACCAAGTCTTTAGAAATGTCAACAAGGCAATTAATTTCACCCTCAACATCAATCAATCTTGTACAATCTCCTAAATCCACAGTATAATTCAGATTGACCAACCTAAAACCAACGACAAAACTATCATTTTCATAATCTTCAATCCCCACACTAATTGAAATATTTTCAGAATAATTTTCCCCCCCAACAGGGCCATCGATTAGTGTGATTATTGGCGCGGTATTTTGCAATAGCACAGGCTCCCACCAAATGGTGAAATTTTCAGTAGAAAACGTCGTAGCCATAGGCGCGGTCCACAACGATGAATTATCATCATTTACAACTACCTCAACCGACCAATCATAACGATTGATCATCCCGGCAGGCAAGTCCTCTAAAACATCAACATAGCATAACACATTACTCTCAACACCCAAAGGTCTCGAACAATTATCCAACACGACAGAATAATTCAGATTAGTCAAAATAAAAGCAACATCAAAACTATCATTTTCATAGTCATCAATTTCTATACTAATCGACATATTTTCAGAATAATTTTCTCCCCCTACAGGGCCATCGATTAGTGTGATTACAGGCGCGGTGTTCTCAGAGAGATTTGTTACACCACTTGCAACCAACCCAAAACCAACCTTTGTCCCTTCTAGGCCCAACATATCTTGATTTTGTCCCAAGTGGATATTTTTAGCAACAACCTCCACTTCAACCCACTCTACACCAATCAACCGGTCATGCGGAATTCTAACCATCACCGTTGTTTCATTGCTAGAATTATGCTCTATTGGAGAGAGGGCAGAATCGTAGTAAATTTTACTAAAACCTGAACTATTGAAATTATCATCAACTGCAAATCGACCATCAGAGGTTTTCAATATTAACCTCAAATCATCTATTTCGTAATCATCAGAGCGAGCATTGTAAGACATTACAATTTCCATATCTTCACCAGGCACCGGGCTGAACACTCTACTCCAAGATTCATTTTCCGAAAGAAACGGACCCGCGGCGCCAGCGCCATCCCATGGATTTGCTTTCATATCTTCAAGCCCACCACGCGACTGAATTATTGAAACCCAATCATCAACAGCATAAGAATCATGCACGAAAAAATCATTTTCAAACGAAGATAAATCGGGCCGCCCATACCCTTGAAAATTATCAGGCCCCTCACCAGTAATCCCCTCTGCAGAGGATGCTAAAAGGGCCCTCAGTAGGGGGGCGGATGGAGTATACCCGTATTCATTTTGAATCATTTCTTGTAATAACGCAGTAAAAGACGCAGCCATCGGAGTTGCCATAGATGTCCCAGTCATAGCATACGATTCACTATTCATTCCATCTCTAGATCCATCTGCTTTTGCCGAAACAATATTTATTCCTGGCGCCGAGATTAATACGCCTCTACGCCCATTAACATCTGGACCATGGGAACTACTTGGCCACATCCCCCCCTCTTCATCAGAATTAGTTGCAGCTACAGAAACAACATTGTAGGAATTTGATGGCTCAAGCACCATCCCACCATTATTGCCCGGCGCAACAAAAACCAACGACCACGGGTTTTCTACAGTATATTCATCAATAATCTGACTTCTATTTGTATAATTAACCGTATTATCTCCCCACGACCACGAATTGATTACAGCGCCATAACTAGCAGATTCCGCAAGCAAAACATCGACACTTTCAGGAGGATTCCAACCAGTCGAATTTACAATATCCTGTACAACTAAACGGGAGCCGTGCGATAGAGAACGCATATCGGCATCACCTTCTAACTGGTCGCAAGCTAGAATCCCTGCTATGTGAGTCCCATGTTTGAATTGTTGATGGCCTTGAGTGTCCCAATCATCTATTGAATCATTCAAATGAATTATTTTACGATGTTCTAGACCGGGTTGGCCAATTTCATCACTCGAATTTCTAAAACACGAATGATCCAAATCAATGCCCGTGTCTGCCACCGCGATAACAACTCCACTTCCATTTAGTAAACCTAAAACCGAAGTCTCATCACCCACATCCATTACATTTGAAGACGCAGAAACGGGAGACAGGGAGCAAGCAACTAATAAAAAAATTAGAACAAAGACACCCCGCATGCCACCCCTGAAAACAATCACACGGTTGAACTTTCAGACAAGGGGTGTCGCGCCAGCGCGTTTAAGACACATTCACAGGTCGGCGGGAACATGCAAGCCTTCCGCGTATCCGGCACAGCCCCATTTGGTAGCCAACGACAGAAGTTCAATATCGACCTAGTAGCAGATTCTGCAGACGATGCAGAACACCGCTGCTACTCTATTATCGGCTCCCGCCACAAAGCAAACCGCCGTTCAATAACCATCGACACAATTTCTGAAATTGATCCAAGAACTTCCTCCGAACCAAGAATTCTAGATGCATTTAGAGACCAAATCGCAGCAGCAGGCGGCACAATCGCTCCAGTTGCCGAGGAAGAATGAACTCCGACACAATCGTCGGGTTCTTGACAGAGAGGCGTCTGCCATAGGGTGAGCGCCATGGTCGACTCTAACGAACTTCAACGAATGGCGCGATTAGTTGATATGAATAGGCAACGCCTTGAAGAGATCCAACTTCAAATCGAAAGAATCGAAGCTGTTCAACTCGAACACGACGACACAAGAAGGGCACTAGTTGCCCTATCTAGTGGAACTAGCGGCCACATTCCACTCGGGGCAGGGGTCATGGTACCAATCCCAAAAGACGCGACCACAATAGTAGATTTGGGAAGCGGAGTTTTTGGAGAAAGAAGCCCTGGTGATGCTGAAGAACTAGTTGGCAAGAGGCTCGAGGATCTTACCGAATTGAAATCACAATTTGAAACCGAAGCAGCAACCCTAACCAAAAGAATCGAAGAATTAGCATCCACCTTTGAGCGCGCAGCCAAGGAAATGACAGAGCGTAGCCAGAATTTAGAACCTGTTGAGGAAAAAGAAGACACCACTCAGACACCACAACGCCGTCGTAGAAGAGGAATTGGCAGTAAATTAACACTTGACGATTAGGTGATAGCATGGGACTATTCGATAAATTCCGCAAAAAGGTCAGAGACGCCGCCTCTGAGGTAGACGAGGAATCACTTTCTGCCGAAGACGGCTCTGAAGAAGCAATTCAAGCAATGAACCAACACCAACCCATCACTCAAAACAACCCAGAAGAAGATTGGGAAGAGTTTGATGAAAGCGAGGAATTAGAATTACCTGCAACAAAAGAAGACGATTGGGATGATTGGGATGATGAGGACAACTATACTCTTCCCACCAAACTTTCTCGAAAGGAAAAGAAAGTTTTAGCCGCTCAGGCAAAGAAAGAATCTGCTAGAAAGAAAGCGGATGCTAAAGAGCGAAAGAAACGAGGCGGAAAAGAAGTCAAAAGATTGGCGGGGTCAAACGTCGATCTACACATGATGCGCACAACCACAGGTAGACAACTAGTCGAAGTCAAGGCCGCCCCCACCGGGGGCCTGGGCTCTAAGGACGACGATGGCATTACCATCGATTTAGGTGGAGGTGTTGTTGAATCGGGGGGCCGAGTAATCAAACAAAGCGACGCTCTCAACAATTTATTGGAGGAGCTAGAGTGGATTATGCTTGAATCCGATATTTCTTCAGACGCAGTAACTGCTGTCATGAACGCACTTAAAAGAAATTTAATTGGCCAAAGATTGCGTAAAGGAGCCAATCTTTCTAAAGTTCTAGAAGCCAGCTTAAAACGTGCCCTAAGGAGTATTTTAGAAGCAGGATATTGGGACTTTTACGCATCCATTCAGAGTTTTATTGACAAAAAGGACACACCTGTGGTAATTATGTTCGTAGGAGTTAACGGCACTGGTAAAACCACAACCGTCGCCAAAATAGCCCATAATTTACAAGAAAGAGGAATCTCGGTTATCGCCGCTGCTGGAGATACATTTAGAGCAGGGGCAATCGAACAGTTAGAAACACACTGCAACCGATTAAACATCAGATGCGTTTCTTCACAACGCGGTGGAGACTCAGCAGCTATTGCTAGAGACGCAGTCGACTCTGCAAAAGCGAAAGGTGTTGAGGTAGTATTGGTCGATACAGCGGGCAGGATGCAAAATAAATCCAACCTAATGGCCGAGTTAGAAAAAGTTAGGCGAGTTTCTAATCCCCACCTTACTCTGTTTGTAGGCGATGCTTTAGCTGGCAACGACGCAGTAGACCAAGCCAAAAACTTCCAGGAAATGCTAAAATTCGACGGGGCCGTTCTAACCAAACTCGATACAGATGCCAAAGGGGGCGCCGGGCTATCAATCGCTCATGCAACAGGTCGACCAATCGTTTTGTGCGGCATAGGTCAAAATTATGATGATTTGATACAATTTGATCCAGATTGGCTATTACAACAATTGTTTGAGTGAGGTGAAAATATGGCTGGAGAGTTTTTTGATGACGAAGGCAGCGCACACCTTTTCCAACTCGTACACATGTTACAAAGAAGTGCCATGATGAATATGGGTATGTTACAAGACAGTGAAGGTAGAGTTCACTACAATCTAGGCGAAACCAAAGCAGCGATAGACACACTTTCAATGCTCAAGGAAAAAATGGCTGGCAATTTAACTTCAAAGGAAAGTACTATGCTTAATGGAATAATTTCCGAATTACAACTCCAATTCATCAAGGCCCCAGCCCGTCAAAGAGAACTGGAAGACCAAGTTGCGGAAACCGAAGCGGTACGAGAAACATTCACAAATCCCCAAGACGGCCCTTCGGAAATAATCACAGATGAAGAAGAATGAGCAAAACCGTTGGTTTTGAGCGGTTGATTCATGAGTAAGATGGCTATCACACACCTGTTAGCCATGGTCCGAGTAACCGATATTGAAGACGAAGAGGCACCTACTGTGCTTTTGGTCGACAATAACAAAATGTCACTACATAGGCTTACTAACATATTCCGTCAAAGAGAATTCAACGTAGTTACTTGTGAAGATGGCGATAAAGCAGTGGATGAGTATATTCGCTTAGATCCAGAACTTGTAGTATTGGCCCTAGACATTCCTTCTTTGGATGGGCACTTAGCGGCCCTAGAGATGAGGGAGCACGCCAAAGACTGTAGAATTTTATTCTCAGCACCAAAAAGACAAGCCAAACTTGCACAAGACGCCACCCATTCAGCAGGAGGAATTGGATGGGTAGAGAAACCAATTACTGCAGGCGCAATCGACTCGATATGGAGTTTGGTCTTAGGCCCAATTCCAGACGCTCCAGGACTTGAAGATATAGATTCAATACATCCAGTTGAAGAATTAATAGAAGTCGAAGACGATGTAGGGCCTATGCCGTTACCAACACCACTCCCTCTTCCTTTACCGATTAATCCACTTCCCTTAGCGGAACAATCCCGGCCGAATAAAAAATCCAGTAAAGCAAAGAGGCTACTAGTCGTATTACTACTATTCTCTACTTTGGGTGCTGCTGGTTGGTATGCATGGTCGAGTGGACTGATCTAATCGGCTGATGGACATTGGTCACAGGAATCAAAGCCACCCGCCCGTCAGGTAATATTTGACGAATATAGTTGCCAGCACTAGGGGCGACCATCTGTATTGCAGCCCGCTCAACTCTACTTCCCGCCGGCGCTCTAACGACTTCTGTTAAATTATAATTCGATGAAGAAAGTAAACTCACATCACCACTTGCTATACGTTGGTCTAATTTCCGATTATTATTCCATACATACCAGATCAACCACACAATACCGATACTCATCGGTATTACAATAATCAACCCCGCACCACTCATAATTATCTCTCAATCAAAGCATTCCACGAGGCGGAAGCGTAATTTTTTGCAGCAGCCGCAGGGTCATCAGAGCGATGAATCCCACTTCCAACAATAATACAGTCAGAACCAGCTAGAACCGCTTCGCGCGGGTCGCCATATCGCTGCCCCATTTCTCCATCACCGACTGCAAGGTTTACACCAGGCGTCCAAATCATTTTTTCGACACCGACCTTTGAACGCAATTCTCGCAATTCATCAGGATTCGAACCATTTCCGATAAAACCGAAGACGCCAGGGTGCGAACGGCCCTTACTAACGACCTCATCGGTATAATTTGGATTCAGTAAGTTTCCTCTACTCGACATTTGAGCAAGAAGTAATACGCCCCCACTTCTACTAACATCTCCCCATCCTGCTTGTAAACCATCAACAATATCTGGTCCACTAATCAGGTGGGCCGTGACCAAATCACTCCAACTTCTAATGTCGTATATTCCAGCCATTTGGTTTCGACTAATCTTACCAATATCTGCAAACTTACGGTCTTCAAAAATCAGTAAATCAGCATCCTTTGCAGCAGAACAAAATCTAGACCAACTCTCTTTATCCCAATCATCTACAAGGTCAACGTGAGTCTTCAAGGCAGCGATATACGGGCCTACAGATTC
>NZFU01000010.1 GCA_002689345.1 Methanobacteriota archaeon
CGATTGTTACGGCACTTAGAACTAACAAAAGCACAATCATAAACCAGAATCCCTTTGGAGATTCTTCTCTTGTTTTCCAACCCTTTCCTTTGTGATGACAACCCTGGTGTACCCAACAATATCCCGCATAAAGCAGCATAAGAGCTGGTCCAATAAAATTGACTAATGATCTAATTTCTATCATTTGTTCACCTGATTATGTTCTTCCTTAGGTTTTTTTATCCAATAATAATCATTGGTATAGTGTCCCAGTGTTCACTACTGGTGTTGTGTCTGTTTCAGAACAGAGAACAACTAGTAGGTTACTCACCATTGTTGCTTTCTTATCTTCATCAAGTTCGATGATTCCTTTGGTACTTAGCTGGTTAAGTGCTAATTCAACCATTCCAACCGCACCAGCGACAATCTCGTGTCGTGCTGCTACAACAGCACTTGCTTGTTGGCGTCGTAACATTGCTTGAGCAATTTCGGTGGAGTATGCTAAGTAACTGATTCGAGCCTCAAGAACTTGAATTCCAGCACGTGCAAGGCGTGCCTCAACAGATTTCTGCAATTCCATTGCAATTTTGTCTTGGTGGCTTGAAAGAGTAATTCCTCCAATATCTTTCTCCTCGATGGCATCGTATGGGTACTTCGTAGCCATTTCACGTAGTGCCGCTTCACTTTGAATTTGAACGTAATGACCATAATTTTCAACTTCAAACATGGCTTCTGCAGCATCATAAACTCGCCAAACAACTACTGCTGCAATATCAATTGGATTCGCATTGACATCGTTAACTTTCAATTTACTAGATTCAAAGTTGTTAATTTTGAAAGACATCTTCGATTTGTGATATAATGGATTCAGGAAAAACCTGAACCCTTCCCTCTTTAGTGTTGATTTATATTTTCCAAAGAATTGTACAACAACTACTTCATTGGGGTTTACAATAACATATGAATTCCACATGAGTAGCCAAAGCGGTCCTGTCAAAATTAGCAATAGTGCTCCAGGTCCAGTGGCAGTTAGAGCCAAATTGAGTACAGTGAGGCCTAAGTGGATCATTAAGCCTAGAAATCCATTTATTGATGTTTTAGATTTTATGTCCTTATACTGTGGTTCATTAGTGTGTTTTACAGCATCAAGTTGTAGATTTACTGATTGCGGTTGCATATTCAGTCCTACATGTCACCAATATATTATGATATCTAAGTGATATCACTGTGATATTAGTGGTTAAGCGGTATCTTCAGAAGATTCAGCAGGTTCTATCTCATCATCCAAGTCATCTAATTCTAATTCCGAATTAATTTCCTCAGGCTCATCATTCCACTTTGCTTCACCAATTCCCACATCATTATCTGGTTTGAAAATCATTACAGCCCCCATTAATAGGGATATTAAAGCCGAAATCCAAAGTCCAAGGGTGACATAATCTATCCAATGGTCAAAATTAGTAAAGTAAGCAAATTGATCTTGATTTGTAACGATTTGCGATTCCATAGTTTCAGCGGTTTCATCATCGAGTTCCCCTGTAGTTTTAATCACGAAAACCTCTTGCAAATCATCCTTTGTGGGCGGAGTTTGTTGCTCGGTAGTGTTCCTTTTGTCGAGCCAGAATGTTGATTCAGATTCTCCTGCAATTATCGCCCCACTAATCTGTTCAACCTTGAGCTGAACATTACTTCCAAAGTAGACAGGAAGCGCTCCTGGAATGACATCTAACAAATCTCCATTATTGATTAGTTTGCCTTGAATCGGACGAGTTAAAGGGTCCATTTCAGCGGTGCATACATCGACTGGTATTCCCTTTAGAGTTCCTTCTTCATCACAAATTATGGCTGCAGTTCCATAGCCAGATAAGTCGACTAAATCACCTTCGCCAGTTACAAACCCTCCAGTGGTTTCACTCTGCTTTTCAGCGGTTAGTAGTCCAAAGGTGGCTTGTTCTTTCTCGAGGGTTCTCCATCCGACATATTCACTATCACCAACTTGAACGGTTTCTCCTTTATCACAAGTATCTGTCTCACCTGTACAAATTGTAATTAGTGCAGGATTACCGGTTGAAATTCCCCCTTCAACATATGCACTTGAGCCATAGTATGTTTCATTTGATTCAAGGCTAGTCCAGCCAACGGTCATGTCATCCTTATCTCCAGATTGTAAGTAGGCATTTACTGGGTCATGCCATCCTAGAAGCCAATTATTGACCGATTGTGTGAGATAGCGAGATGTTTCAAAGGAATCGATCAATACTTCAGGAACTATATTCTTGAAGACATATTCCATCATCAGTAATCTAACAGCCCCACCAGCGTCAATATCTATCCCGTAGATATCTGCAACGGTTTGGTTTGTCCATTCTACGGCTTCAGCAGATTGATTATTAGTATAGTTAATCGGTAGTGATTTACCACTTAGTTCTCCATAAAGAAACATGCTTGCTCCTTCCACAGTTGTTAGGCCCCATGGGCCATACAAGATGTTTGCACTCTTTTCTCGAGAGATGTCAATTGGGTCACCTGATGGGAATCCATATACTCCACTTCCCCAACTGCCGCCGGCATTTAGTGAATATTCTAAATACGGATCCTTCTCGTCAAGTGGGTTATCAGAACCAAATGTTTGATTTACAAATTCTGAGGCTGTAATATTGCCCTCATCCCCGATTAAAATCAGTGGCAATGTTGTGGTGTCATCCATCCAATCACTACAGAAGTCTTTCAGAACTTGATGCTGGTTTCCTGTAATTCCATAGGTGTCGATGGCAGTTTGTTTATCCATGTCCAAGAATTCTGTTAATCCAAAACTTGTTCCTGAATCACTTACAGCGACAATACCCATCGGTTCATCAGTTTCATGCCCCATTGCAAATACCTTGCTAGCAACATCATCGTCCATTTCGATTCCAAATAAATTCAGAGCCCTAGTTGAAAGATTAACCCCATCTTCAGAATAATCTGTTAGATAGTCATCATTGCCTGCACCATCATCTAGCATTAATTTGCCCATCCCTCCATAAAGGGTCCAATCTCTGGAGAGGGTTATGTTCAAGTCGGTAGGATGTGTAAATCCCCATAATTCAGCACGTTGCAAAGTGATTGAATCTTCAGGGTTTTGGAGAATTTCTTCCATAGAATCCGGCTCACCCATTGCAGCAAATACAAGTGGTCCCATGAAATTATTCAGTGAAAGGTTTTCACCTTCAGGGCCTACTGCCTCATAGAATGCATATTCAAGATTAATAGTTGAAATAAAGCTACTAGATTCATTGTCAATAACATTATTTCCGTTCAAGTCACCAGTTCGGTCACCATTTTGGTCCCAGCCCCAAACTTCATCCAGTTCAAGAATTCCATCGCCATCATCATTCCAAGTTCCATCAACCCACCTCGGAGTTACTCCACCTTCACCAAGATAGGTTTTGGTATCATCTTCTAAGAACGCATCTCCGTATGCTTCATCAAATAGATTGAACATCTCGTCTAAGTAATATGATTCTGCGGAATTACCTAGGCTTGTATCAACTACAGCACCCTCATAATCACCCTCAGTAAGTCTCAAATTATCTATATTATATTCATTGTAATCTGCTACTTCATATGCAGCAGAAACTTGCTTCATGTGAATGTCAATTACACCAGATACAAATGCTGTTTTGGTAGTTTCCATAACAGTGTTAATGGCAGTACCTGTGGCTCCAACAACCTGTGGAGTAAATGCGATATTTAGTTGACTCACTTCAGTAGTACAGGGTACTTTTGTTTCTTTGGCGCAAGCATATGAGGTGGTCTGCTTGTATGTTAGCAATCCATTTTTAACATCATAATTATCCACTTCTTTCTTGAGTGTGACATCATAAGTTACAGGACCTACTCTTTCGTAAATTGGTTCCGTATAATTATCATTAACATCATCAACATTTGTAATGTGCCAAGCATAGAAGTCTCTTTGGCTAGTCGATTCTTTCCAGTCCTCATTCACCTCTGTGCACATTACATTCTCACAAATATCATCTTTAGCCTTCATAGCCACTGCTTCTTCAACAGCAGCAGGAACTTGGTCGGTTGCATACATGCCTATTCCAATATTTAGTGATACTAATACTAGGCTAGTGGCTACAAGAATGGCATTCAGAGGATTGAGTCCCATGCTTTACGAGAATATACATTCAGCATTGAACCTTGCGTAGGAAAACGCACCACAGTGTCACTCTGTGCCGGAAATAGTTCCATCGGCTTCTAATCGATATAATCGGATAGTACTCGTTGCTCCGCGCATTGCTAAAGGTGATCCTGAAATTGCTACCACTCTTTCTCCAGATTTTATTGAACCATTTGCGGCAAGATTTCGTATCGCTTGTTGCATTGTATGTGAGCCTCTTTCATGCTCATCAACCATAACAGTTTGAACCCCCGGAAGTAGATTCATTCTTCTAGCGGCTCTAATTCTATCTGTGACTGCAGTAACTGCAAAATCGGGCCTGTACCCTGCAACTAATCTAGGAGCATTCCCATGTTGAGTAGCTACAAGAATATGCCTTGCTCCTGACATTTTAGCTAATTCTACACCTGAATGTGCAACCGCACGTGTCGAGCGGAATTTCGAGAGTGCACCGGGTGTGCCTCCTGAAGATACTAGACCCTCTTCGGTGGCACTAGCGATTCTGATCATGGTTTCAACCGCAGCTACAGGATGGTTTCCTGATGCAGTTTCACCAGATAGCATTACAGCAGTACTGCCATGGCGGATTGCTGTAGATACATCGCTAACCTCGGCTCTAGTTGGTCTTGGATTTAATGTCATAGATTCGAGCATTTGAGTGGCTACTATAACCACCATTCCTCGCATCAATCCGGCATCGATAATGTTCTGTTGGGCTAAAGGAACTTGCTCCAATGGAATCTCCACGCCCAAGTCGCCTCTAGCAACCATTACAGCATCAGCTGCATCTAGAATTGAATGCAAATTAGTTAGTGCCGCAGGGTGTTCAATTTTTGCAATAATTGGAGTATGTAATCCTGCAGCATTAATCGCATCACGTGCAGGGCGTAGGTCTTCTGCGGTTCTTACATATGATACTGCTATCCAATCTGCTCCCGCTTCCAATGCATGGGATAGTGCGAGTTTATCCTTTTCACCGATTGCAGGTAGATCGATCATAGTACCAGGTACATTGATTCCTTTACGACTGGTTAGAGGGCCACCATCTTCTACAATACAATCGATAAACGATGATTTTTCACCACCGGTTTCACTAACTGATAATCTGATTAATCCGTCTGCGAGTAGAATCGAATCTCCTTTGTTCAATTCAGCAGATAGACCGTCGTATTCGACAGGTAGTTCAGGACCTTCATGATTCGATTTACCACATAATAGTCGAACAGTTTCACCACTTGTAAGTAATCTAACCCCTGAAAATTCACCTAGGCGTAGTTTTGGACCTGGTAGGTCTGCCAAAATACAGGTGGTTCGTTCTTCAGTTTCTAGAGAACGAATTTTTTGGTATAATTCTGTTTTTTGTTCGGGTTCACCATGTGAGTAATTGAGACGAAATACATCGGCTCCAGCGTCAAAAATTGATTTGAGATTATCCCAATCCCATGAAGATGGGCCGATGGTGGCTACCACCCTTGTTCTTCTCATGTTTTAATCTCGGGGCCTCTAGGACTAAAGGACTCTCTATGTAATCTCCTTATTTCAACGAATTCCGGTTCCATAAGCTACGAATTCAAGAGTGCCTAATTTATTCTGTTGACCACCTTTTATTTTGTTCATAACCATTGCAGTTTCAACTCTTACATTGATTACTTCATCCCATCCCTCACCTATCGCTTGTTCTCTCAAGCGTTGAACGACTTCGCT
The DNA here is from genome assembly GCA_002689345.1 of Methanobacteriota archaeon. Taxonomy (GTDB): domain Archaea; phylum Thermoplasmatota; class Poseidoniia; order Poseidoniales; family Poseidoniaceae; genus MGIIa-K1. Next base: position 5,852 of record NZFU01000010.1, read on the forward strand.
TCTACCATACGCTAGGATTTTGTCAAAAGATTGGATGTTACCACCAAAAATAGATTTGATTCCACCTAAGAATAATTGCCACCAAGAAGGTCCTACGGTGATATTTGTCATCACTAAACTCGATTGAGTAATTTTGTCCAAACTTATCGGAGTTGAAAGTGTGTGGATGTTATCTCCTCCTACAAGTGTTGCAACATGGCGCTCTCTTGCTAATAATCGCTTGAACATTTTAGATTGATGTAAACCACCAAATAACATTGAGTAAATGAATGCTAAAGGAAAGAATGCTCCAAATGCAATACCGATGAGGATCAGAGAATAAACTAATATTTCACCAACATCACCAGATTCGAACATTATTTCACCCCTCAGTAACTATTACGGCAGTTCCATAAGCGAATAATTCTGCGGCTCCACCTGCTACACTGCTCGTGGCAAATCGTACATTGACTACTGCATTTGCCCCTCTTTGGCCAGCATCCATCATCATTCTTCCAATTGCTTCTGTACGCGCTTCCATCAGAAGTTCAGTGTACGCTTTCAATTCACCACCGACGATATTTTTTAATCCAGCTAGGATATCCTTTCCAATATGTTTAGCGCGAACTGTAGAACCTGTCGCTATCCCTAATGATTTTGTTATTGTAAATCCAGGGATGGTTTCAATATTTGACGTCATCATTTCCATGAATGGGGCTTGATGTGGAGGGTTCTTTTATGTTTAGATGGAAGCCACTTTCGGGGATTTGCTGTTTGGAGTGATATAAATTAGTCAGTACAATAGTCAGAGCTATGAAAAATATTCCACACATAGATGAGGTGAAAACAGAAGTTTTTGCAATCCAAGAGTAATCACCACCTCCTGGAATACTATCCATATAATTAGCTACAATCTCTGAAGAGATGTATGATGTCCATACATCTCCTATAATTTTGGTAGCACCAAATGCGATTCCAATCTGCATCATTTTTTGATGTTGTGTCCAGAACATTACTATTGCTGGCACCCCAATTATAACAGTCAAGATTGCAAATATTTGAGTCACTTCTGTCACACTTGAATCTTCTAATTCATCAGTCATTGTAAGATAGGACTGGTAATCATCCCATTCTTGTAGCGACCAATTGTAATTCCGTTGTTCCTCTTCTGTACCGTTTTCAGGGTAATCACCTGGATTTTCAGGCTCATTTCCAAAAGAATAGTGATTTATTCCATTGATTCCAAATATTTCCAAGTAGAACAGGTTAGCAATAGACCCCAATACAATAATTCCAAGAATCATTGCAAAAACACGAGCCCACCATGGGCTATGTTCGTTAATTGAATCCAAATCCATTTCAATCACAAAATTGGTTGATTTCTTAACCATTCCAAATCTGAAATGTACAACTGCCTAATGTCATCTAGTCCAAGAACTAGCATAGCTAATCTCTCTAGTCCCATTCCCCAAGCACAAACAGGGTCCTTGATTCCAAGTGGTTCAGTGACTTCTGGCCTGAATATTCCAGCACCACCCAGTTCTAGCCATTTACCACGCCACTTCACTTCAACTTCTAGAGATGGCTCAGTATAGGGGAAATATGCTGGACGAACTCTGACTTCTGGGTATCCCATTTTTTCATAGAACGTCTTTAGGGTACTAACCAACATTCCTAAGTTTGCACCAGGTTCCATGATTATGCCTTCAATTTGGTGGAATTCTGGTAGGTGTGTTCGATCTATACTCTCCTTACGAAATACTCTATCGATTGCGAATACTCGACAAGGTTTCGTAGGGTTTTTGGCAAGATATTGAATTGTATTTACCGTGGTGTGAGTTCTCAATAGGCCTTTTTGAGAAATCTCTTCACTGAATTCACCGCCCCATCCGGTCGATTCAGTCTCACCTCCGTGTTCGTGAATTGCTTTCCAATCTGCAATCAATTTAGGGTCGAGTTTGATTTGTTTTGGTTCATCAAGATAGAATGTATCCTGCATTTCTCTTGCAGGATGGTCTTGAGGAATGAATAGAGAGTCCATATTCCAGCCAGCGGTTTGAACATAATCATCCACTAATTCTGAGAAACCCATCTCTAAGAAAATTGAACGAATACGCTCGATTAGTGCTTGCATAGGGTGGCTCCTTCCTGATCGAGGCATGGATGCTTCGAGTGAAACATCATAAGGTCTAAATTGAGCATTTTTCCATTCATCACTCTGTAGTAATTCAGGTGTTATTTCTGCAATCTTGACAACTTCCTTCAGCTCATCAGCAGGGACTGCTTGACCATTTGGTGTTATTTTCCAAGTGCGACTAACCATCTCTACAACTTCAATTAGATTCTTTCGTCCTTTGAAATGGTCAAAAAGTGGATGTTCTAATGATGGTGATTCAATGTAAGAGGTCCTTTCAGCGATAGATTTTGAAACAGCAGATGAATCTTCACAAGAAAAAGTTCCTCCTTGAAGAGAAACACCTAGGCCCTTCAGAAGACCAACACCAGGTCCTGCTTCATGTCGCTCAAATTGTGAAGATAAATCTTTCATCGTAGTAGATGGGTTGGATTGAATAAAATCCCAAAGTCTTGCTTCAAGTAGGCCATCTGTAGCAGCCCTTTCTCCTTCACTACCAAGAATGACTTCGGTATTACTAGATTCACTAATCTTGACAAAACCCTGATTTGAAAGTCCATGCCCTGCACCTACAGCTATGGCTTGGTCTTCCCAGTCACAACCGAGTAAAACCTCTTCCAAACTCCATTCGCCTTTGCGTTCTTGCAAGGCTCGGAGCATCCTTTTTTCGGGATTAGTCAACTCCGCCATATTACTTGCACACAGTGTTATTTATTCAAACCAGCGTGTCCAGGAGTATCTGCACCATCTCCCTTCAATATTGTCGTAATTGTGCTTTGTCCAAATACGAGACAAGTAATCCAGAATAAATAAACAACAGACGAAAATCCAATCATTAACAATACTTGTGGCCTATACATTATCAGCCACATATTCGAAATATTTGTCACAAACATGTAGAACAATAATATGATTGCTGGGAATAAATCAAAACCAGATTTCGACCAAGTATTGACTACCATTGTACATGAAATGGCAAGAGGTAATGTGACCATTGATACCATCCATAATATCGGTGGGTCTACTCTTGCGCCAAAGAATCCTCCCGTGACGATGATTTTGCTTGGGTTGAATTCGATTAATCCCATAGGTGTGAGTAGTGAATAGTGCGTCCATACAATACACAGTAACAACCATGGCATCAATCCTAGTACAATTTTTCTACAGGACTCTAATAACAAGTCTTCTTTTGGTTCATTCAGCCACTGAAGATTGTTTTCGACAAATCCAGGTATAGTTCTTACCAACAATAGGGTTGTCATCGCTGGCCAGGCACCCCATGTAGGAATAATTATGCAAAGGGCAAACATTTCCAACCAGCTTGATCTAAATGGAGATTTGATGGCATAAGGGTGCTTGATACGCACCATAACCATTTGAATAACACAAAACAAGATCCATAATATGACAATTCTATCAATCCACGAACTTCCAAGAGAATGTAGGAATATTGTAGCAGAGACTGGAATCGAAAATCTAAGCCATTGCCAATTTTTTTCACCGAAATATATTCTATCTGCAATGAACATACAAAGATTAGCCAATATGAGAGCAGCAATCAAATTGTCAGTCATAAAAGATGTGATTATGTGTTGCCAAATTTTGTAGAAAAAGTCGATACTAGTCAATTCAAACAATGATGTGTTCACAATCAATCCAATGTAATAGTTGACGATGGTCCATATTGGCAACAGGATTAGAATCATGAAAACAAAAGAGTTCAATCTATTTTTCTGAGGGGTTTTTGATTTACGAAGATAAATAATCATAGTTACACAGAATACCAACAATACTGGTGACAATCTACTATCTGGTTGCCATAATGTTACTGCTAGAAGCATGTACGGTGACCAATGTGGTAAATTCGGAGGACTATAATCTTCAGATTTTGATTTGAAGAATACAAGGTAAAACGCCATACCTGTTACAGCAATTAGAGATAGAATCCCAAATGATTTCCTCAACCAACCATTGGTCCAAAAAGTGACCTCAATGTCATAAAACCAAATGTAATGAGTCATAATTAGTATACAGTATCCCACCGATAAGGACAATATTTTGTATGAATTATCTTGAATAGCCTTTTTCCCATTCAAGTTTTTATATGCTAAAAATGCGATACCGACAAAGGGAATTATTGAAAGTAACATGTCTAAATTAGAAGGGGTTTGAGTGAGGCTAGGTAATGCTCCCCATTCGATTGAATCTTCTGATAATTCCGCATAAGGGTAGCCGTTTTCCTCTAACCAAATCTGCCGCTCCATCTGAGCCTGCCAATTCCATTGTTCCAATGCCGACGAATGCTCGTCAGTTAACGAAAATAGATCCAACGGGATTCTAGAATCTGCTGAAACAGGGAATGGTAAGTCTAACAATACCAGAGGTATTGATGCAATATCCCTTTGCACAATATCCTGAACTCCTCCTGCTTCTACACCTGCTCCATAAAGTAGCAAATTGACTTTCATGGCCATATCTCCTGTACTGATTGCATGCCCACCGGATTCAGTCATTCCATGATCAGCGGTAATCATCAGCGTCCAATTGTCTGGGACTCTTTCACGAATCGAGTTTAGTTGATTGTCTAAGTGTAACATTTTATTCTGATATTTTTCACTTTTAACTCCAAACATGTGGCCAGCATGGTCAGTACCGCCCAGGTGGGCAACCATCAAATCATGTTCTTGTTCATCCATCCATGTATTTACATTAGCAATAATCTTGTCATCTGCATCGTATACATCACTGAAACCGGAATCATATACTGTTTCATGAATGAACCTTTCATCAGTAAACAAATTTGCCCAAACATAGAATCCAGTAAATGCTACACTCATATTTTTGTCGAGTGCATAATGGAATGCATCGTCCTTCCCATCGTATTGGATAGCCCAATTTCTCATGGCATCTATCGGTGAAGAGTGGATGCCAGTTGACATTTCTTTTGTACAAGGTCCCGTCAGTGTAATTTCACTAGTCGAAACATTTGCCTTGGCCCCATAATCAGTCCAGTTAGCCAAATTAGGCATATATTCTGGATTGTCCATGACGTATGCGGGTAATCCATCTAGTACGATCAGCAATACTCCATCGGAAACTCTGTCATGAATTTCGGGTGGTTCGACAGTTAGGTCTTGTGGAGATTCGGGGCCATTAAAGATACTAACTCCGGTGAATAATATTGGTAAAATAGCCGGCAATAAAATTGCTAGAATTGTAATTCTCTTACTTAACATTCTATTACCATCCGGTGGGTGAAAACAGTTGATAGAAATAGATATCGCCGTTCTAAATGCACTAAAGGCTAGATTTGGAGCCAACGGAGGGACTCGAACCCTCGACCGTCGGATTACAAATCCGAAGCACTACCAGCTATGCTACGTTGGCGCATACCGGGCCAGACTCGTTTAGTTGATGAATGCGTCGGCAGTACAATATCCTCCAACATGGTGCGTTGAGTATGGCTGGAGAGAATTTGCTAAATGCCGCAGGTATTGCAAAGCAAGGTAGCGATACCATCTTCAGTTGGTGGGCTAGGTATCAAGATGCCAAAGCAGCAGGTAGACCAGCAGTCAATGGTACAATAGGTGCATTACTGGAAGATGATGGTAATCTAGCGATTAACAAAGTAGTAGATGCTGCGGTGCGGGCTGCACCTGAAATTGAGATCTCCGCCTATGCTCCACTTGCCGGACTTCCTTCATTTCTAGACCTCTCCAAAACCTTGGCATTTGGCGAATCAAGAATTAGACTTGAAGAATTAGGTTTCAACCTAGCATCTACTGCAAGTCCTGGTGGAAGCGGAGCATTGTATTTGGCTGCTAATAATTTCCTTAATCGTGGCCAAGTGGCTCTATTGCGAGATAGACATTGGGGCCCATACAAAGGATTCCTCCAGAATAATGGAATCGATTTTGAGACTTGGCCATTACTACCCCCTGGTGGCAATGATGAGCATCCATTCTTCGCAGATGAGGAATTTCAAACTAAGTTGGGAGAATTATGTTCCAAACAGGACAAAATTATGGTTTGGCTAAATGACCCTGCGCATAACCCAACGGGATTGTCTATGGGTTCAGAAGGTCGTTCAGCTTGTTTAAATTCATTTGTAAATTCAGCTTTGAATAATGAAAATGTAGGTCATACATTGCTCATAGATTCAGCATACAGTTTGTATGCTGATGAGCCACATGCATGGGCAGATACAATCCTAGAAGCGATTGAAGATGGACTGTTATGGCCTGAAAACCTGTTAATTTGCGTTGCTATTTCACTTTCTAAATCCCATACAATTTATGGTCTAAGAACCGGAGCAATAGTTAGCCTACATCCTGAGAAATCAGTTACTGACCGACTAAATACTGTGATGAGCGTAACCGGAAGGCAAACTTGGAGTGCAGCCCCTCGCGTAGCACAATATTGTGTTAGCGAGATGCATTCTACCGAAGAAGGTGGCGCTGCCTGGGGTAAGGAAAGAGATCGTCTAAAGAAACTTCTAGATGATAGAAGAGCCAATTTGAAATCGGAATGCGAGAAACTAGAAGTTCCTCTGAATCCTACTATGGATGGGTTTTTCGCTTGGATTGAAGCAGATGATCCTGTAGCCGTAGCCGAAGCATGTGCAAAGAACGATGTTTTCCTCGTACCATTAAACGGTGGTGTTCGAATTGGGTTGTGTGCTCTATCTTCGGGCGATATGGGTAAAGTAGCCGAAGCATTGAGTATTGCATTGGGTTGATGTTCATGAAAAATAGGAGAGAGAATTTTCTCATTTCAGGAATAGTCTTGATTGTATTTGGAGCCCTCCTCTCCTTAGCAGTTAATATTGGCATGGGAGCTGTTACTGGAATTGGCGGAATAGTTTGTTTCATAATTGGTATGTCGATTCCAACCAGTATGGAAATGAGTCCTGAAGCAGTCGCAGCATGGCAGCCTTCTATGGAGAGGCTTCCAGATGCTGGTAGGTTCATGTATCGTGTTGATGTAACGATGGATGAGCCGATACGCTCAACAATTCTGTGTGGACCTTGTGGTAATCTTGAGACAGTTGATGGAACAAAACCGAATGAATATTCTTGTCCAGCCTGTGGACGATTACTTTGGGCAAACGAAGAAGAATGATTTAGGGAATAGAGACACAAGTCTCATCACCGAATAGCCTTTCGCCAAAACCATGACAGCAACTCGCTTGGATGGTAAAGCATGTGCGGCTGACCTTGAAGAAAGGTTGAAACAGCGTATTGCTAATTGTGACATTCAACCACATTTAGCGGTTGTAATCGTTGGAAATGATCCTGCTTCACATGTATATGTTAGAAATAAAATTCGTTCTTGTGAAAGACTAGGAATAAAATCAACACATATCGAATTACCAGATGATTCTCCTCAAGAAGAAGTTGCTAAAACAATAATTTCTCTAAATAATGATGATTCATTGCACGGAATTCTGATTCAATCTCCTCTACCATCACATATGGATGAAGAATCATTGACTGATTTAATCGACCCTACAAAAGATGTTGACGGCTTCCATCCTGCAAATCTAGGCAGGATTGTACAGGGGAGACTCGATGGTATGATTCCTTGTACTCCTGCAGGCGTTATGGAAATGATACGCTGGGCAAAGGTGGATATGACTGGCAAAAAAGCAGTTGTCATTGGTCGCTCATTCAATGTTGGAATGCCTCAAGCACTACTTTTAGCAGCTAAAGGTGCTGATGCCACAGTAACGATTGTTCATTCAAGGACTACTGATGCAAAGGCAGAGTGCCTAGCAGCTGACATTGTTATTGCAGCGGTAGGGCGTCCTGAAATGGTCAAGTCGGATTGGATTAAGCCAGGCGCAGTTGTAATCGATGTTGGAATAAATCGTGTAGATGATTCCTCACGTGAAAGAGGTTGGAGATTAGCAGGTGATGTCCATCCTGATGTGGAAAAAGTAGCCTCTCTATTATCACCAGTTCCAGGTGGTGTTGGTCCAATGACCGTTGCAATGTTAATGGCAAATACTGTCACGTCCGCAGAAAGCCAACATTCTTGAGTTATCCACCCCAGTTGCAGGTATGGACCCGAGACACCCCAACCTCGCATTTGCTGCGAACACCGGGGCCCTGGTATTTTTTATCGGGCTTTTATTTTCTGCATTCTTACCAATCGGAACAGCGAAAGGATGGGATACTCCTGAGACAATTTTACTGATCTTAATTCCAATTTGCATAGGTGTATCTTATTGGGCTAAGAGGGAACATGACATTCCAGTAGTACATGCCCATGGTACTTCTTCTGAGCAATATGAAGCAATGGAGGATTTGCCAACAATGGTTAGCCTTGATGCTGCTCAAGATAATGTAAATCCCGATACAGCAGCAGTCATTGCTTCAATTATAGGTGCAGAATCATCACAGGATCAAAATGCGGTCACCAGTGCTATCGATACACTATCGACGGGAGATATTGGTGAAAGTGCAGCACAAGCAGTTGCTCACAACGATACTGACCATACAAATGTGAACGTTGCAGAATTCGATGTCAGAGGATTTCAAACCCAAGGGGTCGCAACAATTCCGTTACCTGATGTTCCAGCATTGGAGATACCAGACCTGCCGGCGCCCTTAGATTTACCAGAGATGCCAGACTTGGATGACCTTTTACAAGAAGACGCTAATTCTGCGGCACCTCCTCCTCTCGACTTACCAGATTTACCAGACTTTTGAGAGATTTTAATGTGGACTGAATCTGTCGACCTTCATTGTCATTCGTGGCATAGCGACGGTCTATCATCACCCGAAGAAATGGCGAAACGAGCATTTGATTCTGGTGTCAAAGTTTGGTCATTGACCGACCATGATACGAATTCTGGGTGGGATGAGGCCCAATCTGCTTGTGAGAATCTCGGTATGAGATTCATTCCAGGTGTTGAGATTACCTGTGAAGTTGAGATTTCTAGTGAAACTCATAATCCAACCTCGTGGCACCTGTTGGCATATTTTCCAGAAGGTTCTTCCCCTGAGTTTAGCGATTGGTTACTAAGTTTGAAAGAAGCCAGAGTGCCTCGCATGAAACTCATGCTTTCCGCGTTAAATGAGTTAGGCCATTCAATAGCAATTGAGGACGTTGAAAAACATGCTGAAGGAGCACTTGGTCGGCCACACTTGGCTAGGGCAATGGTCGAATATGGGATTGTAGAGAGTGTACAAGAAGCGTTCGATGAATGGATTGGCGATTCAGGTCCAGCATTCAGAGAAAGGCCATTGCCAACGATTTCTCATGCGGTAGAAATGGTACACCAGGCGGGAGGAATAACTTCTCTTGCTCATCCATACTATTATGGAATAAAAACAGAAATATTGATTCCTACTCTATTGAAATTGGGTGTTGATTGTATTGAAGCGGTTCACAATTCACATTCTGATTCTTACCGATGGGAATTGATGCAACAAGGTCTGCCAATCACAGTTGGCGGCGATTCACATGGTACTGAGAAACGCCCATCTCCTGGAAAGATGGCAGTACCAATCAAGCATTTGCACTCTTGCTTTCACCGGTGAGAATATCCCAAATAATTGCTGCTTCAAACAGTATAATTATTGGAATTGCTACTAGGAATAGAGATAGTGGGTCTGGAGGGGAAAATGCAGCCCCTAGTACAAATGTTGCAAACCAAATGTGCTTACGGTAAGCGAGTAATGATGTCCTATCAATCGCTCCTGTTCTTATTGACAGTAGTGTGATTAATGGGGCTTGGAACCCAATAGCACACGCCAAACACAAACTAACAATAAATCCGACAAAAGATGAAAGTCGCCATTCTGTTGATAGTCCAGCAGCCTGTGCATCGGTTGCTAAATATTCAAGCAGCATTGGTGTGAGAAGATACCATGAATAGATTAGGCCAGTAATTGCTAATGAGATTGAAATCATCACAGCTAAGACAACACTCGATGCAGGTCGCGGGCTCTTTTTGGCCAAACCACTTTTCCACGCTCCATCAATTATGAGAGCGAATAATGCCAATCCTGCACCTAACCATGCTCCAACTCTTACTTGAATCATAATGAATTCTACGGGAGTGAGAATAATTATGTTGACATCATCAGGTAGTAAGCCTACATTTAGTAGCCAATCTACAACCCTGTGCGCTAAAGGTATTCCAATTACCAATCCAAGTAAAAACAAGGACACAATCAACTTAATTCGAGTACGGATGTGGTTGGAAACCTGTTTGAATAGATTTTTGATTTCAGGATTGATAACAGGTTTGTCGTCCATCATTCTTCCTCCCATAGGTGGGACGGGGTTGAATCAATTAATGAGCGTCCGGCTTGCTTTAGTCGCTTGAGGCGATGAATTACGAAACCAGTCATCCACATAGAAGGAATCGATAGGGCGATTGCTTTCCACATTTCATCATCACCATAATCGTTGATAATTTTGACTTCAATGACATCATCGGTTTTTTCTGCAGAGTTGTGAAGAATAACCAAATGCCATAATTTCGTTTCGGTTATTTTGTAATCATATGTTTCACCAGGCAGAACCTCAATAACAGTTTGATTTGCCTCTAATTCTGACCAATTGATTACTCCCTGGTCCATCGCTGAAACAGATTCTTCAACCCAAAGGACTGTGAATTTTAATGTTAATGAATCATCTAAATTTGTAATAGATGTTGTTATTTCTTCATCAAATTGTAGCGGTGTGAGTATTTCATAGGTTGAATCCCCTCCTCCTAATCGCATTGAGACTCTATCGTCAATGTTGTTTTCTTGATAGGAAACTGCTGATAGAACTAAGAATAATAATAGCAGAGTAGCGGCACCTTCCCAGAACGTATGATTCATAACTTTCTTTTTTGTTACACCTTTGAACATAGAACCGTGGTCATTACGCATTCTTGGTTGTAGATGGTGGATAAATAATGCCCCTATACCTCCTACAATCATTCCCAGTGGGATATCGACTAGCCAGTGTATACCTAGGTAAGCAATTGTGAAAATGAATAGTATTGTATTGATGACGATAAAAAGGTGATATGGCCAGTGTGTCCATTCACGCATTTTGATATTCTTCTCTTTACAATGCAGCCAATTTAGAAGAATCATTCCGAATGGAATTGCTACGTGTAATGAAGGAACCGCATTATCCAGAGGGTCATGCGTTGCATAGAATACTGTGTACCACCCATCATGATACAACAAAGCATCCATTCCTGGGATCCATGATGACGTAACTTCAACATTGAAGAATAGGTAATATGGTACAGCTAAGGCATAAATTAGAAGATAATTCAATGTGACCTTATCGGTCATGTCCCTCTCGCCTACATAGGCAAAATAGACGGTTGTAATGTAAATTAAGAACAGATAAATAAACAGGTAATGGAAATTTAGGAATTCAGTTAACCAAGCGTTTTCAAAAGTCTGCTGAACCCATAATGTTGCATTTCCTTCAAGGGAATATATCCATTCAGTCCAGTTGCCAGTCCTGATTTTAATGGGTTCATTTAGGTCATCAGTTAATGCCTTCCACTTGATAATGAAAAGATATCCTAATGCGTGTAGATAGTATCTTTTTTCATGAATAACCTGGAACATTTTTCCAAAAGGTGTCCGAGTTTCCTTTCTGCCCAGAGTGAATAGCCAACAGATAGCCGGTGTGAGGATTAGGATTAATCCCATCATCACCGTGTACGGGCTCATGTTAATGCTCCCATAGCCTATGGCTATGAGCGTTTTCACTCAGAGGAGGCTGAACGGTTTCTTTCATCCTCTGCTTTGGCTACTGCAATACCATCTTCAACATCGACCTTGCGCAGAATTATGACTCCTGCAATAATCAATGTAGATAGTGCGAAAATACCGACTCTTGAGTCAAACCACACAGTCATCAGTGAGTAAATTAGAGGACCAAGTAAAGCTGCTACTTTTCCAAAGAATCCGAAGAAACCGAAGAACTCGGCAGACCTTGTTTCAGGGACCATCTGTCCAAACATTGAGCGAGCAAGTCCTTGAGATCCACCTAGTAGGGCTCCTGCAAATACGCCCAGTAGTAGGAATTGGAAGAATACGGTCATTCCAAGTGGTGCCCAAACCCAAGAGCGTACAGTTTCAGGGATGAAATCAAGCGTGCCATCTCCAAGGTTAGATGGATGATCTATCCCCACTCCTGTTTGTCCTCCTAATTCACCCTCTTCAACACTATATGAGAATCGGGATTCATCCATTGAGGCATCTAGTGTAGCAAGGTTTTCAGCAGTCAAATCTACTGCCATTGGAATCGGCTTACCATCCTCGTCAAAGGCCCATTTGACTGCATATCCTTGCCTTTTCACATCATCATTTTCTTCAACAGGTAAAATATCTTCATTATCTAATGCCCATATTTGTTCATCATCATCTGGAAGTGCTGCTATGTTGTTCACATCTTCTCTGGCTTCTACAACATATGTGCCATTTTCTTCATCCCAGGTGTATTGGATGTCGAATTCATCATGGTTTTCGAGTTCTAGTGGTGCGAATGAGAGCGCCCCTACTATGACAAAACACCAACATACTAATGAAAATTGCAGCGCCTTCTTAGTGCCCCATTTTTCTGCTAATTTAGTAAATCCAATTGCTGCAGGAGCGGCTACGAATTGTATAATTACAATCGTCACAATCAGTCCGGTTAATGTTAGTCCAAGAACAACGACTCCGAATACTCCTGCTAGAGCAGTAACTGAATTTATTCCATCGATAAAACAGAAGTAAGCAATCATGTAAATGAATAGTGTTCTGAAACTCTTGATGCCTTTCAAGGTAGAATATACTTCACCAAGAGCCATCTTAGTGGAGGCTACCAATCCCATTGGTTCCATTTCATCTTCAATATGTGGTTCAGGTACTAGGTTGAAGGTCATTTGAGCGAATCCAAGCCACCATAGTCCAGAGGAGGCCATGACGAATGGAATCACCCACGACCCATCAAGAGTTTGCACCATTACCAAGTGAACAACAAGTAGGATGCCACCACCTAGGTAACCTGCTGCAAATGCCTTGTTGGAAATCGAATCCATTTCAGTATCTTTGCCCATGTGTGGAAGAAGTGCATTGTAGAATACTCCTGCTCCATTCAGGCCAACATTCGCAATCATGAACATAATTAGGGCCCAAATCCACCCCATTGACACACCAAGGAATGGGGATGCTGCTAACAGAACACAAGAAATCGCACCAACCCATGTCAATATTCTGAGCCACCACATTTTGATCATTCTACGGTCGGCAATAACTCCCAAAGATGGCGCACATAGTGCAACAATCAGGGCTCCAACCATCACTGCTCCTGAAAACATAGCATCAGCAGTCCATTCTGAGCCAAGGAATTTAGTTGAAATTCCGTTTGCCTCAGCAAATAGGTAAGCGAACCATGCTGGGAATACAGCAGTTGTTACTGATGTTTCAAATGCACTCTTTCCCCAATCATATGCACAATATCCTCGTACGCGTTGGTCTTCTGCCATAGTTGACGAGTTACATTTTGCTTTATGATGGTTGGGCAGGATTTGATTTCCGGCACATGATTCAATAACAACATCATATCAAGCGGCTTCAATGGTGTACACTCCACCACCTGAAAACACGCATGCTTCCTTGGTGGAAGCTATGCAAAAGATGGATGGTGTGGAATTCGACCTACGTCTCACTGCTGATGACCAATTGGTTGTGCATCACGACCACATAGTTTCTATTCCAAATGAAATGCTAGATGGGCGTTCAAAAATTGTTGAAGAATGGGATTTAGCTGATCTGGAAAAGGTTGGTTTTTGCTCTTTTGAGAGGTTAATGTCTGACAAGGAATGGCTAATTCCTTGGCAAGAGCACTCAAAAGTGGCATGCTTGGAAATCAAAAGAAGTCTACCTGTCATTGCAAAAGACCCTACTTCTCGGATGGCACGAATAATGGAGTTAGCTAGTGAAATGGTTGACGAGGCGGGGATTCATCAACAAGCTGCGGTTTTCTATGCCTTCCATCGACCTATGGCAAAGGTGGCTAAATTATCAGGATCTGATCGGCCATGGTCCAGGTTGCTTCCAATTGTACCTAGGACGGGGTCACATAATAGCAAAAGATTACGAGCGTTACCAGAGTTTTTTGCTAACTCGTTTAATCGATTACTAAGGTCCCAGAGGAATTCTGGTGCTCCCATGATGCCATGTGCAGTAGATTATTTCGAAGGATTCAAGCGGTATATTCACCTTGGAAGGCCAGTAGGTCTCAAAGGAAGACAATTGAGACGTTTAGAAAAAATCAAGGCTGATTTCCCTGTTTATGTTTGGCCAGGTCACCCTTATCTGGAGAGAGATTTACTGGATGCAGGTTTGTCTATTTTGACTGATTATGCTGACCCTGAACTGAAGTTACCATGTGGTAGTAATAGATGGTTAAGGCCTGCAACCATGCCACTGACAGATGACCAGTGGCTTGGATTGAAGAATGGAATTATTCCCGAAGATATTGCTCCATGGCATGAATTAAGTGATGAGCAATTAGGTTGGGATGCTGTAAGAATCATCGGTCACAGAGGTTGTGGAAAAACCTCGAGACCAGTTATTCAATCAATATGACGAAGAGTTTGTTCTTCAGCGATGTATTTTGGACGGTAGATTGGGATTCCCTTTCCATTTCTCATCACAGTTCTTTCGTCTACAATTTGTGCTCCAATTCCTGCAACCCGCGCCCATCCAAAGAAGGTGGTGTAGTACTCAGCATCTTGTAGCCCAACATAGTTGAGTAGAGTTCCGCTAGCGATATCGACATTTGCATTAGGGTTTCGAATCTTTGGATTTTCAGATAGTACCATCGGTGCAACTTGGCGTAACACACGAATGATTCTGAAGTATTCATCATCAGGGCAAATCTCTTCTCCCAATGCGAATTGAGCAGACGCCCTTGGGTCTTCAGTTCGTAGAACTGCATGTCCAAATCCAAATACAGGACGCTTTGCTTCCAATTCACCGCGAACAAATCTTTCTACTTCAGCAGGGTCTGAAGTTCCGATTCTCTTTACGAATTCAAAACACGATTGATTAGCACGCCCATGCAATGGGCCAGAAAGAGCATTCATAGCTCCAGCCATCGATGAATAAACAGTAGCATGGCCACTAGCGACGGCCTTGCCTGCAAATGTGGAGAGATTACCTCCTCCATGGTCCATGTGTAACACTAGGTAGGTTGACAGGACACGATTCATTACAGCATTGTCTACATTGTCAAGATCTAGAGTTTTGGTAAATCGCCCTACCAGTGGGAGAGAGAGGTCGTCTTCAGGAATATTCTCAATTCGGTTTTCCCGGTAGCGGAAAATCAACCCCATCAATCGAGGCATTCGAGCAATGAGATTCATGGCATCTTCTCGCCAATCATCGACTCCACCTAACATTCCAAGTGAATGAATGCCTATTGAAAGCCAATCCATCGGATGGCCATCTTTTGGAAGAGTAGCTAGTATTTGTTCAAGGCCATCGGGAATTTCCCCACGAGATTGCAAGTCATTTCTGAACTCAACAGATTGTTCAATATTTGGCAATTCTTTGTGAAATAGAAGATATACGATGTCTTCGGGTGACATCATGGCTAATTCACTAATTGGATATCCACAGTAATGAACCCCCTCGTCCGGAGTGACATATGATGTTCTGCAAGTACCGACAGGGACCCCTCGCAAACCTGTATTCAGGTGGGCAGTGGTCAAGTCTAGAAGGGACTCTTCATCACTCATGATTTTCCACCAAGCACAGGGAAAAGCCACCACGGTATAAGGGCGACGCTAATTTTCATCGACAGAATCAGTTCCGGTGTATTTTGGAACACCTAGTGTTTTGGAGGCGAGATGTAACTTTTGTCAAAAAGTTTCATCGCTTTTTTATCGGCCATTCACGAAAGCCTCTCGTAGCATCTCTATCAACGATTATTTTGTTTCTAATCGTATTTCCGTCAATGATGAAAGCCTCTTCAGATTCTAATCCTGGGCATTCACTAACCGTTTTTTTCCATGACCTGTCCGAACGAACATTTTCAGCCCAAAAAGGGAATGATCTACATTGGGCTGGTCGTGATTCATATGTAGTGCACTTTTTGTCCTCATCAAGGTAAATACAAATGTCGGTTAAAGGGTCAGATTTGAGAACCCATCTTCCATCCAAAGTTTGTCTACAATCTCTTTCTAACCATTCAGGGACCTCTAGCCCATGGTGTGAAGCCATTGTCTGAGCATCTTCGGGGCGTAGATATACAATTCCACCTGGCTGATCACAGCATTTACCACAATTGGGTTGGCATGAAAAAGGCACTCCTGCCATCCACCATGGTGGCTTCATTCTTCTTCACCTAATGGTGTCAGAATCCGGATAGGAGTTAGCATTGTATGTTCGGGTACCTGTGCGATATTTCCGAGTAGCATCTCAATCTCTCCGATTCTATCTGCAATTAGGATTAATTCTTCAACAGTTGCCTCTTTGCTCATCTGAGCGAGAGTGTACATTTCATTTTCTAACTCAGCTAATTCATTTGATTGCTCGATATGGTCTCGACTCATTTGTTCAAACATTTCGTCAGTCATACTGTTGATACTAGAAGTTGTTTCTCTAGCACGAACTTTGTCAAGACCTCTAATTTCGGCATCACGCTGAACTAAGAAATCATCTTTTTCATCTACAGTTAAGGTAGTTGTGACGTGAGGAATTAGATTTTCGCTGGTCAAAACTTCGTGAAGTTCATCCTTTTCTGCAATGGTTAGTTCTGGGACTTCCCAATTATCACTCAGTTCGGGAAGTGGTGCGTTTAATTCAACACCTCCAATGTCCGTTCCTGTATAGACGTGATCTAGAGTTTCATTAACCACTCTAGATGCAATGTCCTCTAAATCTTCTCGTTCAGTGAAAATTTCTTGTTCAGTTTGCTGAACAGGGACTTCATTGAGAATATTTGTCACATCATGTGCAGTGATTATTCTCTCACCTGATTCAATTGCCAAAGCCACCTTTTCGAACGCAGCATCGGTACTTCTCCAATCACCATCTCCATGCTTGACAATTCGAGCAAGCATGGCATCATCGAGTAGTAGAGCGCGACCCCCTGCAGAGCGTCTCAAATGAGTTATTAGCGAAGAGGAACTTGGTTTTCTAATCCAAATACTTGTGGCAGAACGCATTACCTCCCATAATCTTCGGGCTTGCCATTCATTGGAATCAACCCTTGATGTGGCGATGACTTGTATTCCTAGATTTAGTGCATAATCAATCATTAAACCAATTTCTGTTGCAATTCTTTCCTCGGCTAAATGAAGGTCATCAATTGCGATTAAATTTGCATGAGCGACCGCATCTTCCCAACCCTCAGGTAAAGATTCCCAAGATCGCATTGCAGATATTGATAACAAGTGGACATTACCATCTTGTCTTCGAATCATCGCTTGAACAGATGCGCTAAGTATGTGTGATTTCCCACATCCGCTTTCACCCAAAACCAATAATGGATTCATGGTGATTCCCGGCTTGTCAATTACCTTTTCACAAGCCATCGATGCTCTGGAGTTTTCTTCAACCACATGCCAAGTTTTCCATGTATTGTGGTCGGATAAATGCTGAACTGGCGGCCATTTCGGTCTAAATGATAAGTCCTTCAATGCATAATCAGTTGAGTTGGTGGAATAACCTCTTTGAGAGTCTAGGACTTCTGCCCAAATCGGTCTTCCATCTTTCAATACTCCGAGGGAATCACCTAGCATCTCATCTTCTATTTCATCAGTAACCTGTCTCTCTCTCATTCCGCCAATGCGCTTTGCAGCAATTTGAGCGAGAGAACTTTCGCCTTCATCCAAGTCAATACTTGGTCTCCACTGTGGAGCCTCTCCTAGGATTTGGTCAGCTACCATGTCAAATGCAGGCCGGGTTTTAACACCGGTTCGAGTAATCAGGTCTCCATCTCTTGTGTCTTGAGTTTCAGAAACACCACGGAGTGTATTCAATTTGGAAAGTGCAGGTCTACCTGATGGGGACTGCTTCCCTAGGGTCTGTCTAGCATTTGCAAGAGCAAGTTGGAGTTTTTCATGATGCGAAATCCTCATTCCTCATCACCTTCTTCAAATTTCCATGATTGCAATTCTTTGTCGAGGTCAATTTTCCTCTGTGGTACACTAGATGCTTGAGATCTCTTGGAAACATTTCGTTTTATCTCCACACCTCTGGCTGCAAGTGGACTGATTACTTTCTTTTGTGAAATACTATTTTCTGGAGATTTACCTACTGCTTTCGGTCCAAGTTTTGTTTCAGGTAGTTTTCTGATTCTGGTGGTAGAATCTTGCCTTACTACATCTCCTAAATCTGTAGGTATCACATTTGGAATGGATGGTAATTGGCCTTCATTCCCCATTCCAATCACTGTTTTTGGGAGCGAATCTGTTGACGGAATTTCTCCAATTACACGGTCACTCTTAGCAGCTGCAAGTCCTGCAAGTCGCATGTCGCCGTCATTCATGATAGCGGGGTGCTTTGCTTTGCGCCTTTTCATACGCTGTGGCTTACGAGGGCCCTTTGATTCGACCACGGGCTCTTCTTCCACAGTAGTCTCTTCTTCCTCTTCAGTGATGATGATTTCCTCTTCAGCAACTTCAATCGGTACTTCTTGAGGTTCAGGCATGGATTCCATTTCGATGGTTTCCTCTTCATCTTCAACCGTCTCTAATGTGAAAGACTCAGGGGTATTGGCCTCTAAATATTCTGCCAATCGTAGTAATTCCTCTTCTGTAGGAGGCGCCATTAGAGGGTGATCTAAAAGTGCATCAGGGTCACTATTCCATGAATTAATAATTTCATCTTCTAAGTGCGGAGCCGCCCTCATCAATTGGGCAGATTCAGATTTACTCCATGCTCTTTTATCACATGAAATCAATAAGCAATCATCCTCAAACCGCATTCTATCTCCCAATTCTCTAACCATGTCAATAACTGGTTTTGGTCCACAAATATTTGCGAGATACTCTAATCCCTCCAGTAGCAACACTGCTCTTAGGTTGCCTTCTAAGAATCCGTATACAGTTCCCTTAATGGCATCTATATCAACAAATTGAACACCCTCGCCTTCCCGTTGCGACAACCATAAGCAATCATCAGCAGGAATGCTATGGTTTACAACTAGATCCTCGCGTGTTTTTCTACTAATTACAAGCAAAGGCCTGCCATGATTTCTCAGTGTTGATGCCAGACTAAAAAGCAATTCACCTTCATTGGAATGTACACTTCCTGGTTTCAGTAATGTGCCTCCTTGTACATGTCTGTGTACCATTGCTGCTGCCTTTGCTTTAACGAATTCAGGGGCATCCATCGATGCATCGATAGTTGGTAATTTACTTGCTTTAGTCCAACTATTGGAATGATTGCTAATGTCTTGCCACCATTTGGAGGATTTACTCTTCTCGGGCGCTTCAACATTCAATTTTGCAGTTGGATGTAGGTCCAATATTCTGTAAATATCTACATTCTCAATCAATTGTAGGACACAATCGAGTTCAAGACAATCCGTTTCGATTTCAATCAGGGCATCAACCCCTTCTAAAATCGCTTCAGATTCATGAATTGCAGCCGAGACTGATCCATTGCTAACAACTACTTGGCCCACTCTAGGCATGGCCTCAGTAGGCGTTCTTTCACATCGAATGTAACCACTGGATTTGAGTTTAACCATCTCGTTAACCAAGGTTGCAAGAATGCCAGCGCCTCCGCGCCTCTCCTCGATAATATTACCTTGTGGTAACTCGACCATACGCACCCCTACGGGGTGGTTGGCGATTGCACCCTTCTTGAATGATGGGGGTGTTCTAAGCATTTTAACGAGGGTTTCATGTCCTTTGTGCTCTTGGCCAAACCATGAACTCGCCGCGGGGGCTAATCGATTTTGAAAACACCCCGTTAGGTCGTGAATTAGTAAAATCAGCATTCAAGCAAAATTGTCTATTGGCAGTTGTATTTTCTGTCCTGACATTTATTGCACTATTTTGGGTAATGGATTTCCTATTTCTTTCAATAATAATTATCTTAATATTGTCATTGTTTTATTTTAGCACTGAAAGGTATGTTAATCGCAATCTCAAAGTACCATTGGTAGTTAATTTGAATCATCCGTTTATGGAGACAGATTCCGTAGGTAATTCTGAAATTATGGTTAAATTTTCAGATGAATGGATAGACCCTGGGAAGCACCGATTGAAATTAGGTTCCGACTCAATTTTAAGTTGGGTAGTGCATAAGCAAAATGATGATTTTTCCTTGTTATCAACTTGGGACTCAAGTTTGAATGAAAAAACGCTTAACAAGCAACTTTCGATAATTAACCAAGCAATTTCTCTAAACAATGCTGTAAATGAATCCAATGATGAATTTGAAGACGCAAGGAGTAGAGAGAAACAGGAGTCTTCCTTACTGGAAAGAGAATGGCTACCTGAAGAAGAAATTGAAATCCAAGGCCCATTGTCACGAATATTCTCTCCTGAGTAAGAATCGCACTCAGTTGTGATTCAACACACCGTACCTTCAAATGGTTTATTCTCCGCACACACAATATGGGCGAAAACGATGTTTGGGGAGATAGGTACCCTGATTTGGATGATTCTCATAAAGAACTTCTAAGCGGAGGGGGCCTTTCTAGGCGTTTTTCTCGCCTTCCACTTTGGATTTCTCACCCCTCAAATATTGGGGCATTTTACGGCCTGTTAATCTCATTAGCCCTAATTCTGCCTTACATCACAACAGAAGAGTTTTGGTTCCCATTATGGATCTATCATGCTAGTCTATTGATTGCAGCAACTACATTTCTTGGCATGGTAAGTCGAATAATGAATATCATCTTCAAAAGAATGCCAGTATCTGTAAATCGAAAAATGTTGTATCCAATGCCTTTCATTGGTTTTACATTAGTAACCTTGATTTCTACAGAATTGATGGCTGATAATAGCATTACATCTTTCCTTTCATGGTGTATTCTCATGATCCCTGGTCCGCTTTACATTCATCTCTCATGGGCACCTAGATGGCGTCTTTTGTGTATGCTTGAAGATGGACTTAATCCGTTTGAGGGAATTGAAGTTGTTGAAAAGGATTACAGCCAAGATATTTCTGAAGTTGCAGGTGAAGATGAAGAACTGATGGAAGTAGTCGAAGAATTAGATTCTGAAGAATGAGTTACTCCTCATCTATTTCAACATGAATTCCATCCATTGATTGAGCATAGATGTCACATTCAACATATAGATTCTCATCACTCTCAAACGGATGTCCTGCCCCCAATACTTCTGCGGTAACAGTTACTTCCCAAGTACCGGTTAATGTTTGATTCCATTTGAATTGGGAAAGTATTTCATCACCATTTTGAGCCCAATGTTCACCATAGGGATATGTCCATTCTGCGAATATGGTGATGTAATCTTCATTGTCAAAACATTGCAAATCACCAGATGTTTCAAATTGGCTTGTATCCACTCCTTCAGGAGCAGAAATTGTCCAATCGATGTTATCTCTCCTATCGCCTACCTCAGTTTCACCTTCATCACAATAGATTACTATCTGAACAAATGTTGCATTTCCAGGTACTACCTCGCTAGTATCGATGGATAGTGACATGCTCTCACCATCTTTCAGCGTTGCAGAATCTTCTACTTCTGCAGTATTTTCGTCCCAATCAAATCTCCATTTGTAGAGTCCCTCGGGTGCAGAAGATTCTGATGATAAAACCAATTCCCCAACTCCGCCGCCCAGAGATGTAATCAAAACCACAGCGATCATCATAGCAATCGCAGGACGTCCCTTCCATGGCTCAATCTGTTCTGAATTGAAAGTGGGAATTTTTGCCTCATTGACGTGCCGAATAATTAGAGGCGACCAAATCAATAAAAGTGCAAATAAGCCAATCATAGCTGCTAGTGAAGAAAGTGTAGCACCAATCGAGTTACCCCATGACACTTGAATTGTATAAATTGAGATATCGTCTCCAATCCACCATGAACCATTGACAAATGTAGTATAGTCTTGGCCGAAATTGGTATCTTTTGCCTCAGTAAATATTGGTTTTAGGGAGTATGAAGCGGATAGGTCGTCGATGTCATCTTCGGCTTTTCTGAATATACCGTCTTCGAATGCCGAGTTGGTAAGGGATATTGAAATCACTATCGCTGCTAAAAAGAGAGTATTCCATCCCGTTTCTTCACCCTTGATAGCATTAGATACCCGTGAAGACACCTTCTTGGTAACCACAATTAGACACAGTAACAATATGCATATCAGCGGCCATCTTAACTCCAACATTGGTTCTGCAATATTTTCTAATTCAGGATGTTCAGAATAGGAGTTGTAACTAGTACTAGTCTCTCCTTCAGATATTTCATCTAATCCAGATTGATTATCGAAGGCTACAACGAAGGGGGACATCGTCCATGCAAAATCATGAGTTGTTTGACTTTCATTATCACCTAAATGAGTTCCTTCCCAGGTCTGTTCGATAGAATACCACGGAGTAAATGCTGAACATATTGCCAATAATACAGTCGTAGCGATTAGTATTGATGGTAATTTGTCAAGATGTTTGGTGAAAAATTCAGGTGGATCATCTGAGAGTAACCACCTAGGTGCCTGCTCTACATCCAATTGTTCAAATTTGGTTACAAAACAAGCTATTGCTCCAAGTAAAGTGAACATTGAAAAGAATATCAACGCCAGAAAACCCACATGTGGACCCCATGTAATTTCGGAATATTGGGATACCCCATCGTCGTTTTCGCTTTCTGCATAAACGCCACCCCAAAAGCCATCATCATATTCGAATCCATCGGCACCATCATCGTCAATATCTCCAAACGCTTTTTCCGAAAAATCTGAACCATATCCGATTATGCTGAAAACAAGTAACAAACTTGAGAAGGCCATGAAAGCGAGAAGTGCACCTGTAATCATATCATGATTGAAGAATTTATTGACTTGAATTTTATCCTTGATTCCAACGATAATCAATAGAAACAAAATAGTTGAGACGAGTAACCAAGTTGACAAATCAGAATCGATGTCCACCATCATTTGCCCAAGATAGTCCTCATCATCTGGTGTACTATCTGCTTCTACAATACGTTGTGTTTCCCCTCCGAACCAATCAGATGACAGATTGGATTGATACCTATCTTCAGAACTCGAATATACTGACATGTAGTCATCATAAAATTCGTTGGTAGTGGTACTCTCATTATCGCTCATTTCGAAATCAGTTTCTGAAAATTTAAATTCATAGAATGGAGCATACTCCATTGCAATGACTAGAAGAAGAGCTAGTATTGGGGTCCAAAGAATAAACCTTTCACGTTGTGATAGAATCTTCTCTTTGGCTTCCATATCTTATACACATGGCATTTCACGCTTAAAACTTGAGCCGTCATATAAGCCCAATTTCTTTGCCTGCACTCTCGAAGATTCGTAGTACTTCATCTAGGTCTTCTTTAGAAAGTCCAGCTGACATTTGTGTTCTGACACGTGCCTTGTCACGAGCAACCATTGGGAAAACGATTGCACCGGCCATCACACCTTGCTTGAGCATTGATTCTGACAACCCCTTTGCAACCGATGATTCCCCACACATTACTGGTATGATAGGAGTTGTTGAGACTCCTGTATCGAAACCTAATGACTGCATTTCTTTACGGAAATATTCTGTATTTTCCCATAGTTTTGCATGATGCTCAGGCTCATTCATCAGCACTTCAACAGCCGCTTTCTGAGCAGCAGCAACACCGGGTGGTTGAGATCCAGATAATAGCCAAGACCTTGAATGATTTAGTGCATGGTTACGAACTATTTCTTTACCAGCAACAATCCCGCCTTGTACGCCTAATGCTTTAGAAAAAGAACCTACTTCAAAATCAACTCTTCCCTGAAGTTTGAAGTGGTCAACTATACCCCTTCCACCATCACCGAGAACACCTTCACCATGACAATCATCAACGAAAACCATTGCATTGTATTCTTCAGCAATAGCGGTTAACTCATCCAATGGGCAGATGTCTCCATCCATTGAGAATACTCCGTCCACGATGACTAGTTTACGTTCAGCACCTTCATTTTCTTTGAGGACCTGTTCAAATGCGCCCATGTCATTGTGTGGGAAAACCGCTCGTTGAGCCTTAGTTAGGCGCACACCGTCGATAATGGAGCCATGATTGAGTTCATCTGATATGATGACATCCTGCTTACCTTGAACTAGAGAAGGGATTAGTCCCACATTTGCAGTATAACCTGCAGAATAGATTAGTGATGATTCGACCCCTTTGAATTTGGCAACCATGTTTTCAGCTTCTAAGTGAATATCCATTGTACCGGCAATAGCTCTAACAGAGCCACTTCCGGCTCCATATTTCCGAGTAGCCTCAATAGAGGCTTCCACAACTTTAGGGTGAGTAGTAAGGTTGAGATAATTATTAGCAGATAGCATGATAGTAGGCTTTCCATCCATCATACAGCGCGGTTGATTTGCAGTTTCCAAAGTGGGTGGTTGCCAGAGTAACGATTGTTCTTCTAGGTGAGCATATCGCTCTTGCATCCATGAAAGGTCTCCTGCCATGTAGGACCGAGGAGGATGTTCTACATGTTGTTTCCTCAATTACAGAACAGTCATGAGTGAGAGACCTTTCGGCGCACCAATGCGCATCGAAGGTATCGTGTCATCTGGCCTCGGCAGAGCCCACATCTTCATGTCGCAACATCATTACCAAGAACAATTCAAAGTTATTATTGGAAGAAGTGCTTGGCCTGGAACTTTGAATGTAAATGTCGAAGGAGAATCACTAATTCAATATCAAAAGCTGAGAGTTTCAGCAGGACTGGATGAAGGAGAAGCTAGTTCAATAGAGTCTCACAGAATAAAAGGATTCGATAGAGACGGGGTCTCCTTTGGAGGAGCAACAGCGTTCTTAGGTTCAATAAGTTGCAAAGAAGGAGAACATGATTGTGCGATTTTGATTCCAGACCTGACTCGTCACGAAGAAGTCGTCGAAGTTATCGCAGGGATTTTCTTACGAGAGTCATGCAATCTTGAAGATGGTGACAGCGTCAGTATCGTCCTTCAATGATATCGAATTGACGGATCAGAATTTCTTTTTGTTGTTGGCGGCACAATTCTTGCCATCTAGAACTAGTATGGTCTGGTTTAGGAATAATTGGTTCTTCAAAATCAATATCGGGGATTCCCTCCCAAGATACAGACCAAAGAATCAGCCAATCCGGTTCTGCCAGTCCTAAATCTATCTCTGTTTCGGGATTGTCTCTTGCTTCCAGAACTCTTTCTACACTTCTGTATTTGGTAATTACAGATAGCATTGCATTTGCGATTCTTCTAACCTGGTTCCAAACAAAAGCCTCACCTACGATTTGGAACCCAATGACCCTTCCCGAATTTATCCATGGTGTGCAAGATTCTACAACCCGCTTAGTTGATCGCCCCGGCTCTCTTCTGCAGAAATTAGCCCAATCGTGCTCACCGTTGAATATGGAACACAGTTTTTCGAAATCTTTCACTTCTGGCTCGACCCATCCCTCCATACATTCCATCCTGTACCTGTAGGTGCGATACAATGCTCGGCGAGGGCTCCAATCATCTGCAACTTGTCTAGCATCAATTAGTGAGATGCTATTTGGAATCTGATGGCCTACCGCTTTGATGAATCCTGCTTCACCCATTGCATCCCATCGATGTTGGTCGAGGTCGATAAATCCGCCATTCAATCTAACATGAACTCCTGAGTCTGTCCGGCTAGCAAAAGCCACTGGCATTCGCTCATTGGTCCATTTCAATTTCTTCTTGAAAATGTGCATGAACGTACCTTGTACTGTAGGTACATCTGGTTGCACTTGGCTGCCATGAAAGCAATCACCATAGTGGCCGAATCGGAAGGCGATGCGCGCCTTCCCCATCCAGTTCACCTCACTCTGAGGAAAGGGTTTCTACAGCGTCATCGGAACTGAATCCTAGGCCGCCTACTGCCCATATTAGGGCCTGCTTCAACCAAGGTTTGATCATTGGATTTTCTCTACCCTGGCCAACTCTCTCAATAGCGTCGACAATTAGTCGGCTAGCATCGAAAAGAGTGTCATCAACTGGAATCTCATTCAGGTCAGCCATCTTTTCTAGACGCTGGTATTCTTTGATTGCCATTGGAATGCGTCCACAATCAAGGCAGAAGTTAGCAAATGATGCGACATATTCTAGATTCTCTTCATCCAGTTGCATTGCTTTCTTGTAGACCTGCATGATTTTACCAGCAGGAACATCTTCAGCCATATCCATAGACAAGCGCATAAATGCTGATTCAGCCCATCCATAATGCGCTACTGCGTTTTCAGGTTCTGCTTCTCGAGCCTTTTCGAAAAGTGCCATTGCTTCATCAAATTGTCCACTAGATAGTGCCATACCAGCCTGCTGGATGAGTTCGCTCATACCCCTGCCTCTCTAAACAGGTTTTTGAAACCTATGTGTCAATCTTACGATTCTGCAATCTGCTCTTTCAATTCATTTAGAATTCCAGATTGGCTGTGGCGCTGATGCATTTCATTGAGTAATTGTTCAGTCACTTTCCAGTTTGTAATGCAGAAGAATGAGAAACGTGGGTCTGGGAGATCTATCTTTCGAGACCTTTGATAGGTCAGGAAAGCAAACATTCTCCTGAAGAAACTCTTGGTTACTTGTGATTCAATACTTCCTGAATCTGAACCAGCACCCGATGCTCCTGCGGAAATCGACATTGAATCTTCTCCAATACCCAATTGGCTACCAGTGTCACAAATGATGGTATTATATCCGAAAATTGCACCCATGAAAGTTCTTTGAGTTCTGATTTCATTTATGTTATCGAAAAGAATCCTTCTTCCATCTCCTGGAATAATCAAATGCTGAGTGAAAATGACTCTATGGTTAGTGATTGCATAATGGAAACTTCTCTGATAAAACACAGTTAGAACTGTGAATAGAGATGCCCAAAATATTCCAAAGAAGAAGAAATTATAGCTGTCTAATGGAATAAATCCTGAGTCTTTATCCATCATCCACGCTATGAAATCATCTATGCGAAGTACAGGCGGTGTTAGTGCTACAACTAGGAGGAACATCGTAGTCCATTTCCCACTGGTCGTTCCGTTCATCATTCGGTTAAACCAAGTAATTGCAAGCATGACTAGTACAAATCCGATTTCACCCTTTTCAGACAATTCAATTAGCCAAACCATTATTTTGACAAGTATATTATCGTCATCATTTGTAGTCCATTCTATTGAGAACAGTAAATGTGCTCCCAAGATTAGTAATGCAATGGCATACATCGGAATAAATGCAAAGATGGATGGCTTTACATCCTTCAAAATTTCTTCCTCAGATGTAAGTCGAAACTTCTGCTTAAGTGATGATTTTACGTCTTTCAATGCCTCTGGCTC
>NZFU01000011.1 GCA_002689345.1 Methanobacteriota archaeon
TGAATTGTCTCGCTCAATTCAGCAGCTTCAATGGAAATAGAAGCGACCAAGTTCTTGACTGTGTGAAACTGCTCCCAATCTCTCTCAGAAGTGAATTTATCGATTACTGCTAGCGTGTCGTGCAGCGAATCAGTAGAGGGCATAACCTCGACTCGAGGCCTCACTCCTAAGTATTTTCAGTTTCACTTCACTCAAGAGTCTCTCCAAAAAAGCTTAGAACCCCCTAGTTTAGCAAAGAATATGTCCGGCGCAGCTTTACGCTTTTTCGACGCTTGTGCCGGAATTGGATGCTTCCATCACGGAATGGTAAAGGCAGGGTTCACTTGTGTAGGCGCCGCAGAATTAGACGGGCGTTTACAGCAAGAATATCCTAAGGCCTTTGGATTAGATCCAAGTAGGATGTTTGGCAATCTACACGAAGTTACCGAGGCCGAGGCATGGAGAGCAGTCAGAGATGAAATGCATGGTTGTGTGCTAACCGCAGGCTTCCCCTGTCAACCATTCAGCAAGTCAGGAACACAACTAGGTCCTGAACACGCTGAAGGGACTGTTTTTGGAGCATTGGTTTGTATTCTGGAAGACTTGGAATGCCCTGCCTTCATTCTAGAAAACGTAGAGAATTTAACTGGAGAAAAGCATGCAGAGACGTTCAATGATATGCGTACTATTCTAAGAGGAATGAGTTACGATATTGCTTTTGGCAAGTATAGCCCAGACCAAATAGGAATACCGCAACATAGGCAACGCTGGTTCATTATTGGAATCAAAAGAGGGGACGAACTAGAAGGGTCTGAGAACGAGGCATTGCTTGAAGCCATGGATGCAGCTATACAAGAGAAAGCCTCCGAACCAAAAGTGATTTTGAAAGACCTGCTAGAAGGGACCTCACGAAGAGGCAGCCCAGCATCGGATACAGAAAAGCAGGCCCTAGTTATCTGGGACAAATATCTCTCATGGTTGGTTGAAAACCCCAGCATTGGCAAGACGCCAAGTCCTTTATGGGGGATGGAAGCGGTGTACGCCTATGATATTGACAAAATACAGTCAATCCTTACATCAAGGAAAGGCAAAAAAATCCGTAAGAAAGATGTGATATCTGCATTGGGTAGCCGGCATAAGAAATCATTCAGACGTAAGGCTACGATAATCGACAACCTTCCGCCATATCTCTGGGACTTAGTAGATGAAAGGAAGGAGGCGTATCCTGACTGGAAACCACGTTACATCAAGAACTCCAGGGCGCATTTGATGAAGATCAAAGGTTGGTTAGAAAGTGAAGACAGAAGGCAGGAATGGAAGGATTGGGTTGTTCTTTTAAGGTCCCAAGATGCAACATTCCAGAAGTTCGAGTGGCATGTCAGAGAAAGCCCCAAACAAACTCGGATAAAGGATGACATCAAGAGAGTAAAGAAGCGGTTTGAAGGACGTTTAATTCAGTTCAGGCCTTCTGGCGTTAGGGTTAGCAAAGGCGACCGTCACCCGGCTTTAGTAGCAATTGGGCAAGTGCCCGTTGTGGGAACTTGCCTACGCCGCCCGCCCTGGCAAATTCTAGCTAAGCTGCAATCTATCCCTGAAGGATTTGCTAACAATAACCCTGCATTGTTCGGCGAGAGCTCCACTTCAGGTAATAGCGGAGAACCAGTCAAACGCCTAGGAAATGCGGTAAATGTCGATTTAGTAGCAGTTGTTGCTGGCGTCGTTAAACATGAAATTTTACCTCTCGGGAAGTAGGCCGAAACAATCCCCCTTCTGACTCTAGATGGTGGAGTGCAGACACTCCAAACAACAACCGGGATGGACGTAGAAACAGCACGTAGTACGCTACTAGCTTACTGCGCTCGTGACACATTGGGAACAGTAGTAATTACCTGGTACCTCAAAGGCTTCCTTGTACCGTAAGTGTAGGACTAAAGAGAGAGTAGTCCTCTAAAGAAGTCATCTACAGCGTTAGGTGAACCAGCCTTTGGGCATTGGTGTATTGCCCAATTGCTACAACCTCTGGCAGGAACCTCGAAAGCCCTCCACTTGTCGTCATCGCAAAGCCCCATGACTAAACGCTGAGAACACCATTTACAGTTCCTAGTGTAGTGATCCTTGAAAGCCATCAATTACCACCTCTTCCAATGGCCAACTCAAGGAAATCGCCAATATCTTTAGCTAAGGATTTGACGCAACCTAGGTCTTTAATCAAACGATTATTGTTGAAGGGAACACAAGTGTGTGCAACCTCGTTATTCCTATTATAGTATAGACTTCGCAAAGACCTCAAACGACTTTTGTCTGATTCAATTACATGAAGCAAATCCTCTGTGTGCTCCCAAGATCTGTCTCTTTCTGGCCTATGCTTTAGCGAACTAAATTTCATCTTAGTTTTTCCAAATGGTGCGCCCAATAGTGCAAGTTTCGCAATATCGTCCAGGGCGCAACATAGCATCATTGTCGCAAAATGCTGGTTGTATGTCCCAGAACTAGAAAGTAGACTTTCTGCTTCATTTACTGCGCCAGCGATATCCGATAACACATCCTTTACATCGAGATAAAGGAATTCATTACTTTGAAACACGGCTTGCGCCATATCGCCTTTTATGATATCAGTAATCATGATATCACCTCAATACCAAGCATGACGCGAACTAAACATCCACGCAGTACAGCCTTACGGCTCAACGGAAAAGAAAATCCGCGTCAAGCTAGGCTCAGAGTGTGCCCTCCGACACACTCGACGAATCGAGAGTTATCGGAGGATCTCCAATCGGCCCTAAGGCCTCAACAACACGGGTTGAACCCGTGCGCTGTTGAAGGTAGTGTATTGGAGCAAACCACTCTGTTGCCCTAATGTATTCATCTTCATCTTCATCACTGTCTTTCATTCTTACAATCGATTTATCATCAAATATTTTTTTCATTTTATTCATCTCCCCAGGTCCGAAAGCATTCGAGTATTCATCGCTGGTATTTTGCCGGCTAAGCGGGTACCACTTTAACTCATGCATCAAATTCGTCATAGACGTAACAGAAACTCTTGGTGCTCTCCAACTATCAGGTATTGGCAATCCTATTCCTTCGAAAAGGCCCTATTCTTGGCGAAGGGTGGTTTGGACAGGCCAACTCATCTCTCATCAGGTGGAAACGTGATACTGCAAGGACTTTTAGATTTAAAACAAGCATTTAAGGGCCAGTCTCCAAACCGGGGCATTCATATAGGAGAACCTGCCACGACTTGACCAGCGGACCCAAAAACCAGTAAACAATAGCCTCCCACAGCACACTGTGGAGGTGCAACTGGGGATTTCGGAAAAGCACAGGAGACAGACACAATGTCAGACAACCACAACACAAAAAGAACGAACAAGGACGTTTTTGGCGTCCGCCGACCAAGCCTAAAAAACATCGACACCGATGCGTGGGAGGGGTTAGAGCCCAACCTTGGACTAACATTTGCACAAATTGCAACAACCACTGCAATGGTAGAAGGGATCCTGACCATGGAGTTCTTGGAGCATGCCGAGGTCGTGCCTAGGCCGTTCGCTGAGCTTGCGATCACTAATGGGCTCGAACTTGGTTGGCTTAAGGAAGCAGCGGAGGGAGAATATGTAACACAGTATGTACCTGATTCGTTAGTTGATTTTGTGCAAATCGCTGAAGAGTCGGATAATTCAATCCACGAAATAGCTGCGGAAATCTGCTTTGACCTCATTGAACAAGTCATGTTGGACAATCCAATGAAAGTGCTATCTAAAAAAGATGCATTAACTGGATTAGGAGGCCCCTGTACTGCGAAAACATGGCCAATAGTAGAGCGCATATTGTCGCGCCATCCTTCTATAATAGCAGGGAGTGTTCGAAAATCCCTTCCTCAGGACTTGGAATCAAAGCCCAAAACCGGCTCTGGTAATTTCTATCGCAGCATATTCGATACCAAAGAGGTGAATTTCCGTGACAGTTACTGATGATACTCGCAGATATCCGGACGAATTGACAAAATTCTTGTCAAGTATTCCAGCCGAAAGCCGTGAGAAAGTAATGGGGGAGATTCTAGAAGGATTACAAAACGATACAATTCCTGGTATTAAACAAAGCGATGCTGAACCAGATCATGACGTCCCAACGGACCAATTAAATTGGATTCAACGCCTTGATTCTAGAGCACGCCCTGTGCTTAGCTTAAGAGAAAGAAGGGCGAATATGATACAAGAGTCTTGGAAAGGCGGAAAGTATAACCTTCTAAGTGGCGAATCTTATACTGTATCAATTTTCAAAGAATACGTCCAACGAACTAATCATAAATATGGCGATGACGCTTCGAAGGAATTGATCCACTCTACTTCACAACTTTTATCCTCATCATTAGCGTTTAACGATGCTATTTTTGCTTACCACCCCGATTTCAATGGTTTGGTAGTGGGCAGTATTCAATCGGGAAAATCAGCATCTTTCCTAGGTTTGGTTTCTTCATCAATAGACCAAGGCGTCAAGGTAGTAGTGGTACTATCAGGAGTTACTGACAAACTGAGGGACCAAACTCAAAAGCGACTTGACCGCGATATAATCGACCATTGCAGTGACAGGGTTTACTCTCCAACATCCTTTGGAGACCTTTCTAGATACAGAGCCAATAACAAAACTAGCCAAAAAATCTGGGGCCCACTAAGAGCATCCTGCGTGTCAACTCTACGCCAAGAAGGTGGCGCAGTTGTTATTGTGACGAAAAAGAATTATGCCACTTTAGATGCGGTTGACACCCTTCTTACTTATCTTGATACCCTAAATCTACTGGGCTCTCAGCCAGTATTGATGATTGATGATGAGTGTGACCACTCTAGTATCAACACTAGTTCAGAGTTATTCGACGGAGAAACCAATCTAAAAGGCCCTACGATACATAAAGCCATAGTTGGATTGAGAACCAAGTTCCCGATGTCATATTGGGGTTATACTGCAACCCCGCAGAGCCAGGTCTTCATGCATCCAAATGATGCACTAGCACCGCAGGTAGCACATCTATTGGAATCTCACAAGTATTATCTAGGCCCATTAGAAGTCTTTCAAGAACACAAAGATCTCCTTGTTTATCCTTGTAGCGTTACAGACTTTGTTCTCCCCAAAAAAGGTGCAGATATCATTGAGACGCTGAAGGGAATTTCGAAACCACCGGAATCTATGGTAACTGCTATGATTGACCATGCATTATCTGGTGCAATTCATCATCTTCAGCCAAGAGAGGTTATGCCACACGGTTTCCGCCATTCTATGATGGTTCACATATGCCGAGAAATAAAAGGTCAGGAAGAAGTATTCCGACTTGTAAAAAGTGCCAAGAAAACAGCACTTAGGCACATTAAGGCATCTCGCAAAGGGTCTGTGAAGCAAGTCGATGACCGCATTAGCCGATTCAGAAGCAACCGCAGAAAACTACGAATGCAGCATTCACGTATTCCTAATAGAGACATATTGCTGGACAAAGCAATAGCCGTCCTCAATGATTCTACAATGAAGCTACTCAATGGGGCATGCAACGATAATTTGGATTATGAAGATCCCGAAACTCCAGACAATTTGATTATAATCGGGGGCGATATTCTATCACGAGGTCTAACAATTGAGGGACTCCGAACAACATATTTCCTCAGAGAGCCATCACAAATCCTCATTGATTCAACATTACAAACTGCTAGATGGTTTGGCCCTTTAAGGGAAGACAAGGACATGATTAGTATCCATTTAAGGCCAACTTTGGCAAGAAGATTTGCAAATATTGCATGGGCTGACGCGAGTCTTAGAGATGAGTTACGACTGATTAACGAATTGGATCTAGCAGTTTGCGATACTAAAATCACACATCACCCGGGTTACCATGCCACCGCTAAAAATAAGCGTAGAAATGGCCAAGCCGTGCGTTTAGTAGGGGACCGAGTATCAATCGACTCACCGTGGATTGGTACAACAGGCGATGCAGTCAAGGCATTGAAGGTCTCACTCAGTGAACTAAAAAATGGGTTTACTCCGGTTAAGAGCAGTAAAGGAACCATTCAGGGTATTAAGTCAAATTGTACTTTGGCTGAGTTGGTAGAATTCTTAGAAAAACAACCAGTAGGAATGAATTCTGAAAGTGCAAAACAGGATTGTATCAGCCGCCTCAGACTGATGATCGAAAATCTTCCTGACGGTGGACCTGGTTGCAACATTGTCATTAGAAATGGTAGTGCAAAAAGCATGAACAATGAGTTGCCAGAATCTTTACATGGTTTCGGACTAAACAGAGTCATCAGAGGTGCAAAGTTCGGAAAGAAAGTAGACGCACTAGCATCTGGTAAGACGCCAAACCAATCCCAGTATACATCAGATTGGTGGCTAGATGGTGTCAGGCCTACCACCCCTACCGCTTACGCAAGAGGATGGCGCACTACCGAAGATCCTGTGCAGTTACTCGTATACGTAATCGACTCTCATGAAACCGATTCCAAAAAGCTGCGAGGCACAGGCCCTTGGGTTGGTTTCGCCATACAGTTCCCACATATTGGTCCAGGCGGCTCATATTATGTCAACAAGCATAGCAATAGAGGTGAAGAAGAATGAGTGAAACACTAACAAGAAAGATAACAACACTTCCATCAGCAAATGATGGATTGCAACCGATTGAAAATCTAGTAACTAATGTGAATATTGCTAGATCTGCAGAAGGAAACATTCAGATCATTTTAGAGGACTGCGAAGCTCCATCGGAAGAAATCTCACTAAGGCGAGCATCTCTTCAATCTGGAGTCGAGTTCCGTACAAGTAGCGGTACTATCATGCCTAACTGCTTGGTTCTCGAATTTGACTTAGAAGTCGACTCATCAGGAGTAGCAAAAGTAGCCGAGCACCTATCAAGCGGAGATTCATCAACGAACAGAACTGGTGAAGATCTATCTAGGACTTTACAAGTATTCCGGACTCTTGTTGAAAGCCAATCTTCTGAATGGAATTTCAAAAGAATGCTTGGACTGTGGGGCGAACTATCAATACTTGAGAGGGCTCTTTCATTATGTGAAATCCAACAAGAAGAACTTGCATGTCTGCGAGCTTGGCAATCTAACGGTATTCACTGTCAAGACTACTGCTTTAGAAACGCATCAGCAGCATTTGATGTGAAAACAACCGCTAAAAATCAAAGAATCCATGAAATTAGTAGCATTGACCAAGTTGCTGAAAGGGAACAAGAATCCTCATATCTACTCAGCGTGGTAGTTAGGCCAGTAGGACCTGGTGAAGGATGGACAGTATTGGATTTAGTAAATCGTATAGAAGACAGTCTCTCCGGAGCATCAAAGGAGGCCTTCATTAAGATAATCGAATCGATAAATCCAG
Organism: Methanobacteriota archaeon; assembly: GCA_002689345.1. Classification (GTDB taxonomy): domain Archaea; phylum Thermoplasmatota; class Poseidoniia; order Poseidoniales; family Poseidoniaceae; genus MGIIa-K1. The sequence continues at coordinate 7,348 of NZFU01000011.1, forward strand.
ACCAAGTATTGTGTGGCGCCCATTATTTGAGGGAGAGGCACAATCGCCCTCCGATGTTATTTGTGCCAAATCAAATTCCAGGAGTTAGTCAATTCACTCCTTTACCCGAAGGAGTGCCGAGCCTTTCATGGGCGATGACTTTGTCCGAAGGAGGCATGAGCGGTCAAGATATCGATAATTTGCTGAGATGTTGGCTGCTAATTGAAGCGGAGGCGATTGAAAATGAGTGACGAAAAAGTATTATTCAAACCTGACACTGAAGAGCCAGATCCTAAATCTAAAGTTAGTTATTTAGAGCATATTTCATACAGATTGAAACTTCCAGCGCCGCTAAAGTGTGAGAGTGAAAAAGGCCTTCTATCAACGAACGAATTAAGAGAATTGACTAATGAAATAGCCTTCTTTGTAGATGGTGCGAAATTAGATGATGAATCAATTGGGTCTTATCAGTTTGGATTAAAAACTCGCTTCAACAAAGCGGAAGATGAAAAATTCAATTTCCTACATGCTAGGGATTGGAACGATTTCTCTAAACCACAACTAGCCCAGGTAATTTCCTTATTGCTTAGGTTCCAGTTGATCACTAAAGAAGAAGTAGCAGCAGATGATAATCATGGATTTCACATCGGAGAAAGCAATGGTGCGATATATCTACCATTCTACAAAGAAATTTACCATAGATTACCTCACCCATCATTGGGTTCTGAAGATTTTGAACTTACAAAAGAAAGTATTTCAGAAAGAGAATTGAAACGAATTACTGATAAAAAGACAATTAGTGAACTTATTGATATGCATAAAGATCCTTCTAAAGATGGAACAATGGTGCCCGAATTCCAAAGAGATAACACACAATGGGCTCGTGGAAACCGTCAATTGATGGTTGATTCTATAATGCACAACATACCGATGCCGGCTTTAGTTTTAGGAAAGAGTGAGGATAGGCCTGAAGACCCTTGGCAAATCATTGACGGCCACCAGAGGCTGACTACAATGCTATTTTTCGTAGATGACGAAAATAAAGATTATTTCCCAGTTTTTAGCGGAGAGTTCTATCACACCTTGCCAACTTGGGCTCGAAAGAGATTTGATGATTATGAATTCATAGTTGAAAAGGTAATAGCTAAGTCGGATCATCATCTTTCTAGTTTGTATGAAAGATATAATGACTCAGGGAAGAAGATGACGCAACCGCAGATAAGAGTGGCGCTTTTCCATGAGATTAGTGCTTTACATCATTATCTATTGTCCATGGCAGGTGGTCCAATATTATTCAAGAGGCCTAAGGCGAGAATAAGACTTGGTATTCATGAGAATATTGATTATCGGGCAAATCGAGCTAGCGCCCTGAGGTCTTTGTTACCCACCACATCGAAGCCTAGGCCAGATGAAAGATTTCAATTACGTAAAGTCACAGAAAGAATCTACGATTTATGGTGTAGAATTGTAGGGTACTGTAATTATCGAGAATTGGAAGGGAATCGGACTGAATTTCCAACAGCCAAGGAAGCAATTAACACCGTTTTTCACCATTTCAGACACGGCAGTACTGCCAACAAAATTGTCGAACGGTTAGATTACATCATTCGCGAATGTGCAACTTTGTATGGAGATCATGCGTTTTGTTCAATGAAAGCACTTGTCGACCCCGATGATCCCGATAAGACAGTATGGGAAATACGAAAATCAACCCATGGATGGGCCGCTCAAGTCCAGTGTGCAGGGATTTGGAATCTAACTGACGTTAATCTTTCTTTATTGGCGCATAATCCCGATACATTCCAAAATGAGTGGGCCGAATTCTGTAAAGCCGAAATTGCCCAACAAAGGCAGAACTCCAAATCAATCTGGGCTGCTCAAGAAAAATGGCAGAAGAAAGTGTTGGATATTATTAGCAGCATAAATTCTCGACATTTGGAAGAAGAAGATTCACCTAAGAGGAAGCAATTATTCGCAGCAGTCGAACTAGCATTATCCCTGGATGCTGCTGGTAGAAAGGCGGTCATGTCGATGTGGAAACTCGAGAAATCTCCTGAAGAATACGAGTTCTTGATGAAGGAACTTGATGAAATGAGCTGAGGTGTTTATATGGCAGTGATTAAGATAGGAGCCCTTACCAAAATCGAGAATAATTCCGCAGGATACATCAGTCCAGATGGTGCTGCCAATGGCAAATATGGTACAGAGCAGGGTTTCAATCAAGAAGACTGGTTAAATCGGGCTAATTCGACCTCACCCGATGCATTGCAATTCACGGATTCAAATAACCCAATTTTCGAAAAAGATGGAATTCAGACATACTGTCATTTACCTGGCGTTTATCGTTCCTCAACTTTCGATCTTACCGAATTTCATAATGAAGGAATATACGGCAGTTTAGCTCTAATTTCTAAAGGCAAAATAGTCGCATATTTCGTAAAAGTATCTCGATTAAATGACTACTATTCGCGAAGGGCATACGACATATTGGATCGGAATGGCGTAGGTAAGATTAGAGAGATGGAAAGCGGTTCACTAAGGGCTTGGAGCGACCATAGTCATAATCCCTTAGCTTGTTTGAATATCAGGTACTCGCCCGAAGATTTAGTGTGGCTCGATACTCCAATTCCACTTAGTAAGTCATCACCCGGAGTAGGCACATTTTCTATTACAATTGGTACTGATACATTCGAAATCCCTCAAGCCATAATTAACAATGCACTAGATGGAAGAAACAGTTTGTTTGTTAAATGAAAATTATCGCGATTATGTCACAAAACCCCGTTACATTCCATACCGCAGTACCTAGTGAATGGTACAGTTTAGATAAATTAGACACAGGGGATCACAAACAACTTCTGTTGTGGGACCTTTACTCTGTTATCGGGAGCCCATTAGATATTGAGTATGCTAAAAAAACCCTATCAGAATTGTATTCAGAGGTAGTAGAATATATTCCTGAGAGTTACATACTGGAGGGGGCGGGGATTATAAATTTCTCAAATGAAAAACCTTCATTCGATGAATATATTGATGAACAAATAGTTATGGAAAAGCAGTATTGTTTCGGCTTACAACCAGACAATGCGCCGACAATAAAAAGAACTATTTCTGAGATCAAAATCAAGTGTCGTAATTGATCAGTATTGCTCTAGTACAAGCTCAGTGGTTGTGCTTGCAATCTCTGTAGGTGCAGCCATCCACATTCTGTCTAGAAGTGTACGTAGAGCCATCGTGTCATCGACGTGAACAAGAGCGATTAAGTCAGCATCTCCAGATACTTCGTATAGAATTTCAACGCCTTCCCAGCCAGTAACTTCGCCAGCAAAGGTTCCAATTTCAGCACCGGGTGAAACCTTGATTCGAATTAGTGCGGTAAGTCCAACCCCGCCTTCTCGAACAGTATATCCGCGAATAGTGCCCATTTCTTCCATGCGCCTGACGTGTGTGCGTACAGTGCGTTCACTCGCTCCAACCAATTTCGCTAACTCAACGAAGGACATGCGTCCGTTTTTTCTCAGTTCAGCTAGGATTGCACGATCAATTTCGGCTATTCGGGCCATGACCCTCGGTTCCGCTATACGTATATGAAACTGTTTAATTTTATTATAACTGGAAAAGATTGGTTTATTTTTTGCAGTTATTCGGAAAAAATACTTCCGGTTTTAGGATTGACTAAAAACTCCGAATTTGTAGCAATTTATTATTATATTATCAATCTTTTGAAAGATTTGAAAAATCCATTTCCTTAAAAGTACCCCGTGTGTCAGATAAACGATGAACACCGCGGGTACAGTTTCTCACGAAGAAGTACAAGCCTTCCTTGATGATGTTTCGAAACTCGAAATGGCGCCTCGATATAATGAATGGTACCTAGTCGATGTTTCCGCAGTTCTCGATGGCTGTGAGATACAAGGACACGAGGTAGATGAAGTCTCTGGAGACTCTCTCGTTTTCCTGAAATCATCTCTACTATTCTGCTCTCCTGAATTAGGAGTTATTCGCCACTACCCTCGCAGCCTAGTCCACTGTTTTGTTGAA
>NZFU01000012.1 GCA_002689345.1 Methanobacteriota archaeon
GCATCTGATGTATCTTGGCCACTTAGACAACCCGCCCCCTCTAGTAATGGGTTTGAGCCAATATCCATCGGGTCTGAAAAATCAGTATTAGCATCTGTTCCAACTCCAGCATCATTCCATCCAATACAGTTGAATGAAGGGACAAATACTTCAGGCTCACCGATGATAATCCTGTATTCTCCAGCCCCTCCTGCAAACCATGGACTAAAGTCAGTCCAATTGAGCATCAATGTGAAGGAGCCTCCTGTGCCATTGAAATCTGTGTCCCAGGTAGTGAAGTAATCATCACTGCCTAATCCAAATGAACTATCTATGCTTGAGCCGTTAGTATCTGTAACCAAATCTCCCCACAAATCTCCATCAGGGGCATTCACTAAGGTAATATTCAGATTTTCACCAGCAGCAACATTGATTTTGAAATGATCATGTTTGTCGTTACTATCTAGGCACCCTCTCTCTTCAATATCAACAGGCTGGCCCAAATCAATCAGTGTTGATGTAGTGTTGCCGGCATCAATGGACTTGCCAGCATCGTTTTGAGTACCACATGATGTAGCCACGGTTCCTATGGTGACTTCTGAATTACGAAGCCCCTCATTGTCATCATCACTCGATTCATTGATTACTTCACCAGTGTCTATAACAGCAAATAATCTGTAAGTTCCCTCAATAATTCCTGTAGGAATTGTAGTTTGCACAGAGGTTGTTTTTGTTAGTCCTATATCTGTGCCCGATATCGATGATGTACCGATAAGGTGATCAAAATCAGATACTATCGTATCCGTTGAAAGATATACTTCAATGTCATAGGAATCTGTAACATTCAATCTACCAGTATTATTCACAATAACATCGACAGAAAATGCATCTCCAGGGTTAGTAGTTGCAGCAGAATTGATTTCATCTACAACAAGGTTAGCGATTGGAATCGAATAGTTGGTCCAAACATCTAGAGTATAATTTCCTCCGCCAGCGTAAGCGGTAATATTGACGTAGTATGTTCCAGCAACCCCTTCGCCTGCAGACCCGTAAGATGTTACGGTTTCTGGATTATCAAACCAGGAGTAATCTAGTTGATTCCCATTAGAATCTTTGAGATATAAATCAAAATCATTCGAGGAGTCCTCCATAGTCATCGATACTTCGATAACGTGACTTGCAGGAACATCAAATGCAAAGACATCAAACATATCATCTGCATCCGCGCATCCCGAGTATGAAGATGTTACATTTGAGCCCATATTTGTTGGAGACATAGTGTAATTTTCTGGAGCATCTCCTCCGGTTCCTGCGTCGTTTTGTGTCCCCCACAAATCAGTGCAATTGAGGCTTTCATTACTCCATGTCTCAATATCGTAAGCACCATCGCCAGAGTATGCATTGACAGCAATGTAGAAGGTTCCACCCGCTGCATCAACTATTGTTCCAGCAGTGGAAACCCTTTCTGTAGTTCCACTAGTTGCCCAATCTCTGTCAATCCAATGTGTTCCGTTGTGAATACCTAAGTCGAAATCGGTCGCTGTAAAAGTCATTACAACATCAACATTGTAACCCTGAGTGAGTTGAAGTGAGTACCAATCTGCACTATCCGCCGAGTCTACGCAGCCCTGGAATGATGTTGTTGGATCAGTTCCAAGCGATTTCGCAGTACCGGTTGTGTTTCCGGAATCGCCAGCGGTTCCTGCATCATTTTGAATTGCAGGACAAGGTGCCCTTCCTGAAGTTCCCGATGAACCAACTCGAATTGGATTTTCCTCCAACTTAATTAACTCAAACGGCTTTTCTAGAATAGTTTCCTTTGAAGGAATATCAACACTTGTTTCAATTAATTCAGAAGGGGCCTTGTCCGAGTTCAAATCTGTGAATGTGTCGTTCTCAAAACTCGCAGTAACTAGCGGAGTAACAGACATCATAATCATCAGGCTGGCAAGAAGGATTGTACGTGTACGCATGGTCCTCAACGATTTATCGTGCCACTGCTCTCCTATCAAAGTACGGTTTGCTCAAAACGAGCATTATCGTCATGATTTTACAACAAATTGTTGATATTTGGCGCCGCAGCATTAACTTCTTCAGACACGCCATCAGCATACCGCTCGAAGTTTTTGTTGAACATCGAAGCCAACTTATCAGCAGTTGAATCGTAGTTTTCCCCATTTTGCCATGTTTGTCTTGGGACTAAAACATCAGATGGAACGCCCGGACAAGATTTTGGAATCTCAAACCCAAACCTCTCATCAGTTACATATTCAACGCCATCTAATTCTCCATCGAGAGCAGCATTCAACATTGCTCGTGTGTATTTGATTTTCATACGACTGCCTACGCCATATGCACCACCGGACCAACCGGTGTTAATCAGCCATGCAGTTGAGCAATGCTCAGCCATCTTTTCTGAAAGCAAATCTGCATAAACACCTGGGTGCATTGGCATAAATGGTTCACCAAAGCATGCAGAGAAAGTGGCCTGTGGTTCTGTGACGCCGATCTCAGTTCCTGCAACCTTTGCAGTATATCCCGATATGAAATGATATGCCGCCTGGGAGGGCGTCAATCTACTGATTGGAGGCAATACTCCAAATGCATCACATGTCAAGAAAATCACATTTTGCGGGTGGCCACCTTTACTATCCATCGTTCTATTCTCGATAGCTTCAATCGGATACGAACCTCGAGTATTCTGAGTTTTGCTAGTATCATCAAAGTCCGGAACACCATTGGAGTCAACTACAATATTCTCTAAAACAGTGCCTTTTTGCTTTGTAGTAGCAAAAATTTCAGGCTCATCTTCTTCTGACAGATTAATCAATTTAGCATAACAACCGCCTTCGAAATTGAAGACACCATTAGCCCCCCAACCATGCTCATCATCACCAATAAGTGCGCGCTTAGGGTCGGCCGATAGAGTTGTTTTCCCCGTTCCAGATAGACCAAAGAATATCGCTGTATTTTCTCCGGTTGTGTTTGCAGAACAATGCATTGGAAGTATTCCCTTTTTTGGAAGAATAAGATTCATCACACTGAAAATCGATTTCTTGATTTCACCAGCGTATCTGGTTCCTCCAATAATTACTTCTCCAGCAGCATAGTTGACAATAACAAAACATTGAGAGTTTAATGCATCATCTTCAGCTTCGAAATGTGGTGCATGATATACGGTAAATTGTGGCGTGTGAGTCTTTAGTTGCTCAGCAGTGGGTCGCACAAACATATTGCGTGCAAATGCATTGTGCCATGCATTTTGATTGATGACACGAATTGGCAGAGCCTCACTTTCTTCGGACCCACAGTACAAATCTTGTACAAATAGTGAATCTCTTTGTGATAAATAATCGATAACTTGGACTTTTAATCTCTCAAATACTTCACTGTCGGTGGAGATATTTACATCCCCCCAATGAACATCCTGATTTGTAGAGTCTTCATCAACGATGAATTTGTCATTAGGCGACCTCCCAGTTCTCTCTCCAGTTTCAGTAACCAATGCTCCTTCTGCAGTCAAATAACCTTCATCACGATCAACGGCCATATCGATTAACGAGAGATTATCGAGATTCCAATAAACAGTTGCATCTGTGTCTATGCCGCTCTCAGATAGGTCGCCCGAGGGGGCACCCACTATACTCGCCATGATTCGGCGACCCGCGGGCCCTCTTTGTCCCTTGCGGTCCGGAAGCACACCAAATCCCCCCCAATCATCATTATTTCTAGTCGGCGAGGGGAGATATTGAAAGCCGTAATCTAAGGGTGGAGGTAGTATGGAGAAGGATACGGAAGACGAAATCCTCTCCAAACGAAAATTCGAGAAGGGCTCAGGAGTCGATCTTGGTAATTTTTTGCTCGACTCACATTTGGAAGAAGAGAGTGTTGAGGAGAAGGAATTCACTGAAGAAAAAGAAGTAGATGTTGCAGTTGGCGAAATTGCTGAAATTTTCTCTAGAGGAGATAAACCTAGCAGAATTAATCGCGATGGAACTGTAAACGAAGCCCCCGAGATGGATAGTGTAACAGAATATGCTATCGAAGGGGAAAAACGAATCCATTATGGATTGATGATTTCAATGATTGTAGTTTGGTCTGCGATTGGCACTATCGTAGGGACTTCTCCAATTTTCAGCCATCTATTTTCAGCGATTGGTTTGTTGTTAATGGCCGGTTTTGGAATGTGGTTAGGCCAGATTTGGATACCCAAGAATAGTATGCATATTCTGGGAGTTACCTGGGTAATTATTTCGATGAAATTATTGTATGGTTTGGCAATTTCAATGTATGCTTGGGGCTGGATTGGAGAAACCGAATTAGGGATCTCATTACTTGGTTTGGTCGGTATAAACATTGCAATCGCGCAATATCATGATGAAGATGCAATTGCGACTCAAGCAACTCTCGTATTGTTAGCAATCGGCTCTGCAGCAGGAGGGCCGTATGGAGAAGAAGGCGTTGCAATAATGATTGGAATCGGCACCTTATTGCTACACGGATTAGCATATCTCCGTAAATCTGGAAATTTAGCGTCTTTAGGAATTGCAGTTTCTTATCTATGGATTGGGTTACATGCAATTAGCAATAATTGGGTAATATTTGGAATTGAGATCAAACCTTTCGATGATGAGTTACTTCTATTCTTGCTAATGTTTGGTGCAACCGGAATTAATGCAATCACAGCAACAAGGTTTGCTAAAGCAGAAAATTGGTTTTCTTCCGCTTTCAAGGCTATGGGCTTGGGCAAGCCAGGACTATGGTCAGTGTCGGTTGGATTAGGCATGATTGGTGCATTATTAGCCATCGCATCTCACAGATTGGAAACAGGATACGCTCTGGCCCAACTTATTCTATTACTGTCGGCATTTGCCCCCTCTTACCTAGTTGTTAGAGGCGAGAGCTGGAGCCGATTACAACGTTACACACTCTGGCCAGCACCAATCTTGTTAGCGATATTGATACTGATGGTAAGGCAAGTAATCGAGCCTCCGTTTTCAGAACCTTGGTCGGTCTATGCTGTATTTAGTGCAGCCTTAACGACCTTTGCAATTTTGAATCATCAACATGCAGTTTCAGACCATGTATTATGGATGGGTTCAATCATAATTGTCATTTTACTTACATTACTAATTCAAGCAGAAGAGACTGCATATGCTAGAGCGTTACTTGCATGCCAAGCAATTGTTTGGATCGGTCTTGCAGGACTTGCAATTCAAAGAGATTCACCGTCCTTGGCTGGAACTGCAACATTAGCTCCTTGGATCTGGCTCATCTTCTTTTCAAGTAACATCGAAAATAGATTGATATCTGTAGATTTGATTCCAATTAATATTTCAGAAATTGATATGTCGATTTATTTGCTCCTCTTAGTGATAATACAAATTCCTTTGAATTTCAAACTCGGAGAGAGTGGAGTAAACCTTGCAGGAAGATTAGCCGGAATGTCTGAATTGAGTGCAAGAATGAGAGATAGCGGCATGATGAGACTATGGAATATCAGTTTCATTACCATTCTATTCACCATATTATTCATCAGTAACCCCGGTATTATTCCAGCATACGGCCTCGTTTTAATTATGGGTGTTTTACTAATTTCTCATTCAGTAGCGATGCGCATGGATAGGCACCAAGGAACCCCCAGAACAATCCTGGTGTCGTGGGCTATTGCAGCAATAATATTGCAATGGAGATTCGGTCTTGGAGCATTTTGGATAATCTTGTTAGGAGCGTCTTCAGTACTGATTATTTCTTGGGCAGAAGAAAATGCAAAACGTCAAGCCCAAGGCGAAAGAACGTCTCATCAAGCGTTAATGCCTGGTAAATTAATCACTATAGTTTTAGGATTTATTTCAGTTATGCTGATGATTATAGGACTTGATGAGCCACTAAAATCCACGTTGTCAAATAGCGATATTTTACCCAACGGTGTTGACAACCTTCGCTTTGCATCAGTTGCAGGAGTAGCAACAGTAGGAGGTTTGTATTTACCTAGAGCATCAAGTCTAGAGAAATTATTACCATCTGCAATTGCAAGCATTGCAGTATTGATGACAGTCGGGCTAGCGGCGTTAGAGTTCGAGGATAATTTGACACTGTATCTTGCAGGATTAAGCTTTGTAATCACAGGTGCATGGCTTGCCGCTCAGGGTGAGATTAGGTCACGTCTACGGCAGGTTTCTCAAAGGGATGAACGCCTTGAAAAATACAAATCCCGAATGGAATTAAGAACAGAACTAGAGGAAGAAACACCGGACTCATCTAAAATAAAGATGATAGATGCAGAACTAATTCAACTATCTGAGTTACAGAAAAAACGTTCACGCAGGCGTTCTTCTTCGGGAGAATACGATTTAATCGTTGGCGATATACATCACAAACCAACAATTGTAATATCATTCATAGGAGTTACAATTCTGGTTGGAATCTTCTTCGCTTGGACAAGTGGCGAATCTTTAGTTGCCATTGCGATGGCGTCTTTCATCTCTGTACTATTCATTGGAATTGCTCGATGGAGAGCAGACCAAGTAAATCTACAACTTCCAGATATCATGGGTATCGAATCTCCTGTGGCAATAACGATGGGAGGTCTAACGCTGATTCAAGTAGCAGGCAGATTAGGGGATTCAAACGTATCTTTGGAGCATCAATGGGAAGTTCTTGTTCTTCTTGGAGCATTGATTTTGCTAGCGGGTATGTCATTGATGGGAAGGAAAGATTTGGGCTTGAGGATTCCTTCTGCTTTGGAAGGAATCGTTCTCTTAATTTTGATTTCTAGACTGCTTACCTCACTGATGGGAGTAGATACAATACAACTTGTTCCAACCTATAGCGAGGAATTATCGTGGACACTTCCAGTATGGTCCCTTGAATTATTCTTAGTTAGCGCTGTATTACTATTCGAATGGGTAGAATCTCAAAGAATAAAGCGCGGATTAGGGGACCATAGGGGTGCAGCAGGAAGGATTGCTTGGGCTGCCATGGCAATAGTCATTTCATTTGGAATCGCAGGAATTATTGCAGCGGCGTTTGCACTGAAAAACTCAGTAAAGTGGATTCAGCCTGCAGTACCATTGGGCATTGCAATCTTCCTTCCAATCAGTTGGAATGCATTGGGTAATTGGATTGAAATCTTAGATCAAACCACAGGATTATTCATGGTGGCAATCGGATTCGTTGGAATTATATCCTCAATAATTTGTGTAGTTAACAAGAATGAAATTTGGGTTCCAGCTGGATTATGGATTGGCCATATACTGATTCCAACCGGTATATTTGGACATTATGAACAGACATCTGTGTTGATGATGGTATTCGTTCTAGCAGTCTCTACTGTTTCGTGGTTGATTGGAGTAATTACCCTAAAGAGGGCATGGAGAATAATCGGTGCGTTAGATTTGGTTCTAGCATGGCTCATTGCTGGAATATTGATGTTAGCGGGGGCAACAAACCTCATGCTACTCGTCATGCTATTAGCAACTGCAGTATTGTTAGGATTGGTGACTTGGCTAGGCCAGAAATACGAACAAGATATTGCAAATACCTAGTCGCATAGATTTTCATTTAGCGTTGCAACAATTTGCTCAACAGCTTCCAATGCAACCGAATGCTCGATTCCCGGAGCAACTCGCAATGACACATTCGTCTTTGCTTGCGTGCCAGAATTTCGCACCCCTATTGAGATACCATCTGTTTCGAGCAGCATCAAATTAGCTTCACCAGTTAATCCATGTCGATTCAATTCCCCTAACTTATTGGTGGCGATATACTCAACTGTATTTGCTAATTCATTAGTTCCAGTCCATTTGCTTCGATTGGAAGGAGATATCGAAATACGACGCTTAAATCCACGAGAAAACGGCATTGCTCTATCTTCGCAGGACATTGCACAAAGAACAGCAAGCAAACTAGCGACCCCATCTCCTACCAAACAACGCCCCCCTCTAGGGTGTGGTGCTGACATTACCAAGTGGCCAGAGTCTTCAACTCCCAAAACCAAATCCATATTCTCTTTCAATGCCTGCGAAAGCCACCTGTCGCCAACTGCAGTTTGTGAAAATTTGACATTAGCATCCAAGCGCTTTAGTGATGACATTAGAGCAAGGTCAGACTCAATACTAGCAGCAAGATGCCAATCTCCTTTAGCGGAACGTAAGATATGGTCTGCCATTTCATCTCCATCGATTACTCTACATCCATTTTCAGTTGCTTCAATTAGCAAACATCTGTCCCCGTCCCCATCTAATGCTGCTGCAATTAATTCTCCAGCCGGACTTCGTTGAAGCGAATTGATGAGAATATGGTCGTCTCTAGCAGCCTCTTCCCATGTCCAAGAATCGCTGGGACTCAACTCTCCTGCGCCACAGTTTTCATTCAATGCATTTGCAATATTTGAGACTTCTTTTGCGTTTATTCCAGTTCTACCTAAAAACTTGGATAACCATTCACTTGCTGCACCCTTGGAAGAGTCGATCAATAGATCATGATGATTAGGAGCAGCAAACATTCCAGCGAATTCAGCAAGACGAATAACCAATAATTCTTGATGTGCAATATCGGCATTAAAGTATGAATCCGGCTCAGATAATTCCAGTAGGTAAGTTTGGTCTACATCTCTATCTTCAGCAGCTAGTTGAATTACTAACTCGGAGATTTCTCTCTCCATTTCTGGATTAGTCTTGAATCCCGAAGAATCGAACACTTTGATGCCTGAATCAGTTACAGGATTATGGCTAGCAGTAATCATACAACCTAGGGCAGAATTTGTTTCAAGAAGCGCGTTGTGTAATGCAGGGGTGGCACAAACTCCTCCATGAACTACTTTGCATCCACCCAAATGCAACCCTACGGTTAATGCTGTAGCCAAATCAGGATTATCTGGCCTATCATCCCATGCTACAATAATTTGCGAATCAACATCCACGATTCGCGATAAAGCCTCACCAACTAATCGCAAGAGTCTAGGTGAAATTGTACGATTTTCAAGGAGTTGAGATATAGCCAAATCATCACTATCAGGAGATTCGCAAACTTCACCACGAATTCCATCTGTGCCAAAAAGCATCAAATCACCCTATCTTGGAATCAGAATCATAGATTCCAGTGACGGTAGTATTTGGCATAACCATACACCTTTGACCTAATACAACACCAGGGTTGGTTACAGCATTACATCCAAGTTGTGAACCCTCTCCAATAATTGCTCCAAATTTCCTTAACCCTGTAGGCGTTCTTACACCATTGATCTGAGTGTGGACTTCTCCACCATCGTTTCGTAAGTTCGAAAGTTTAACACCGGCCCCAAGATTTACGTTAGGCCCTAATACCGAATCTCCAACATAATTGAAGTGAGGAGCTTTCGCCCCTGGAAGCAGTACACTATGCTTGGTCTCACTAGAATGACCTACAAGTGAATTAGCACAAATCCATGAATATTCACGAATGTATGCCCCGTGTCGAATAACAGCATTTGGACCGATATAAGATGGACCAATAATATGAACACCTGGCTCTATTGTTGCAGACTCATCAATGTGAACAATTCCATTTGAGTCGTCGATGTAAGTTCCTTTTTTGCGTCTATACCTGCTTTCCATTTCTGTTAGCATATCATCCATTTGCCCTTTCAGGGTCGGTAGAACCGACCAAACAGGTCCGCTTGGAAAACAAGGCTGACGGCCTAGAGATTCATCCAACGATGGCCAGAGTTCATCGGCATTGGGGGCGCTCATCAACCCATCCCACTACCTGCAGCGATTTGACCTTTTCATGCAACGCTGTATATTCTCTTGCCAGTAGAGCGGTCAAGAGTGAACATCACGATATTCTTCAGGTAGCGAGGAATAAAGAATCCAACTTTACGTGAAGTCAAGCCATGATTGCGCATCCTGCGGGTATTTGAGAGGTAATCTACGATATCGGCTGCAGAGCAACCCGGATGTATGGATATGTATTCGATAATCTCATTTTTCAATCGCTCTAGCCTAGCAGTTTTTTGCGAACCTCGTCCATTCATGTTACTTATTTGGTTTTGAGAGTATATTGAATTGAAGAGGGATAGCCCCGGGTCCCAAAAAAATCATATTTTTTCAGAGGTAATCGAGCATATCTGACCACTTGAAAGAAGAACCTCTTCTAAACATCTTGTCATGGAAATCCGTTTGCGGAAAATGCACACATCGATTTACTCTTCCACGACTATTGTAGCATCCAGAACGCGTATTTATTGGCACCATGATCGAAGATAAATCGAGAGCAGGACCGTTGGATCGAGGAATCTCAACATCGACCTTTTCTTCAACACCATCCCATGAAATCTGCTCTAGGCTTGGAGAGGTAATACTCATGTCATCTTCCAAGCGGATCACCCCTTCAGCCAATCTTTTTGGCACCCACGTATTTGGATTTGAACCATCTAGCCATTGAACAATTTTCTTCATATCTGGTAACTCTAACAGAGTAATATACGACTTTTCCCACCATCCAGGCGACCTAACTACAGTAACATGATGAATTCCAGGTTGAATGTCCCGGCCATCTAAATTATCAGCCCAGGTTCTACAAATGTGTTCTAATCTAACTGGAATAATTGGCATATCTGGAGCCATGATGTCACATAAGCGATATGGATTTGCAAGCTCCCCTACAACCAATAGTGGTCTACGTTTTTGCAAATCAATAACTTCTGAGACTAGCCTTCCATCATCCAAAGTAAACGACCCAACATAATCTCGCAAACCATCAAGATCTAACCTTTCACAATCAGGCATTTTAGGGTAATTTAGTTCAGTTAATTCCCTACTTGAAAACAAAACAGGCCCTGCAGGTAAAGGAAGTGGCGAATTACCGGGTGGATTTGGCCAAAGCCTTGGGGAAGTCGCCATATTTATCGCACATGCAATTTACTGTTGAAACTTGCTCAGAGAATGAATCTTGGCAAATGGCGAGCAACTACGCTATGGGATACCGTTCCAACAATTTCTCCCTCGCTATTTGTTACTGCTAACTGATTTAGGTCATGCGTTAACATCAATGCGGCGGCTTTGAGTAGCGGTGTACTTTCTCGCATAGTGATGGTTTCTTGAGTTACTAATTGACGAGCAGGGATGGCATGCATCCAAGCGATGTCTCTGTTCACAGTTTTTCGTGCAATCAATTTCAATACATCAACAGCATGAATTCTACCAATTGGAACCCTTTCTGAATTAACGATGAAAAGGTGGTCCCAATCCTTTGTAGTAATTTTATCCAGGGCATCTGCTACAGAAGCATCTCTCCCAATTATGTGGGGTGGAATCATTACTCTCCCACAAGTCAGTGAGCGAATTGCCCTTGACTTTCTATCGGCACCCGAATTGTGCGACTTACTTTGTGGCATACACTTCTTCCTCGATTGCCGGCCGACTGCTTTACCTATTTGAATGCATCAATTATTTGAGGCTAAAATTATCGGTTTTTAGGAAGTAAAACCCCCTATATCGGGGCATTTAATCTATTTTAAGACAACAATATGGAAGCAAACCACCGGATAATAGCGGGACTTCCCCCCGAGATGCACCGAAAACGAACCTTCAATGGGAATGAGGCACCCAGCACAACGCATGGCGCTACCTGCAGACGTCCTTTCCCGATTAGCCAGCCTATCTGGATATGACCAGATGTTAGAGATGGATACAGTAAGTCGTAATCATGGAGTAGGCCTTGCAGAAATTGAATCCGAATTGGCTGCATTTAATGCGGCGGCAACAGCCCCTGAGCCCACTCATGTGGGGCAGGAGTTCGTTCCTGGGGCGTACAAGGAAGCCGTTGATTTAGAATCAGCTCAGCCAATGAATAATGCTCCACAATATATCGACAACCCCGACCAATATCGTATGAAATACAATCCTTCTTCCCAAGGGGTTTCCAATCAATCACAGGTTAGGCAAGCGATCATTTGCCCTGCCTGTTCTTCACCCTTAGGAATACCCGATATTAGGCCAATTAAGGTAACATGTCCTCAGTGTATGCACGAGGCAACTTTCCACTCGTAATCAGATTCCCCAATAACGTTCTGATTGAGCCTGTCTTGCTTGTACAGCACGAACAATGGTTGTAGTGACCCAAAGAACAGCAATCCACATCAGTGGCTCAAGCATTACATCCCAGATGCCTTGAACTGAGAATTCATATCCTTCTCCAGTCAATACATCCATTGCTATTTGTAGACCTTGATCTAAGAAAGAATATACAACCATTCCAAACACTGCTAACACAATCAGTCTGCCAGAGAATGAGCCCTTTTTCAAACGCAATAACATGAAACCAGCAGTTGAAGTTAGGAATGCAATAACAATCCAAGCCAATGCCGAATGGACAACACCAATCCATACTACAGAATAATTTGAATTAACTTCTAATTCGATATATGTGTCATATCCAGTGGCTACAGCAAAGATGGCGCTGAAAACAGTAGTAGTCCATAGGAGGGAAGAGAACATTGCAGCATCTGCATTTTCTCTCATTTCTTGAGCGATTCTTCCAACAGTTGCTTCTAAACCAAGGCCCTTGGAGAGAATGAATAGGCCAAAAATTAGTGGAAGAGAACCGATTACGATTCCTCCAAGTGTATCGGGGAGCATGACACCAAGGCCGAAAATTGCCATTATTGCACCAAGAGGAACTAGCATCTTAGCACGCCACTTCGGGTCTTCAAGAGCCTTGACAATGTAATAGTAAGTCCCTTCAATACCTTTGGATTGCTTGACAATAATTTTCTGAACATGGTCAATTCTAACTTGGCTTTGAATAATAGGCAATACAGATTCATCTTCTGCTCCATCTGTAACTAGAATTGCTTGGTCTGGTTGGAATTCAGTAACCACTTCCTCCAGTTGAGCAGCGATTGCTCTATCGGAGCGTACACCAACCTTTTCATCCCCTGTCAAAATTGCAATTTCAACCTCGTCGCCTTCACTATTTGCCTCAGCAAGATTGTCGTGTTGATGAAGTGCTCCAAGAATTGCATTAGTATCACTTTCTTCAGGATCAGCAATGCCTAATCTCAGTGCCGCAGTTAGAACCTGCTTTCGGCCAACTACGGGTCCGCGTATTGCAGTTTTTAGACCGAGATCATTATCGCGGTCAACAGTCAATACGAGCGTTCTAGTCATCGAAATCAGCCTCGGCTACGATAACGCTGACGCGCTTCCTGTTCATCAAGCATCGCCTGTTTTGGGCAACTCAATACCGACTTCAATACTCTCTTGTCGTTTTCGTCTTCTCTGTTTAGCGCGAATATATTTGAGAGGATGATCCATCCATGGCTGATCACACAATCTATCATCGCCTGTTTGTACTGCACAGTTGTGATTTACTTTCAATTTTGAACACCCCGAAGGAGTGTATTCTCTCTCATACAGGTGGTTAACTTGGTATGTAGTGGTGCCTTCACTGAAATCGGGAGCGGACCTGAAGAAATCAACAGTAGTTTCAGCAGGTAAACCAATGCATCTAGACATTGAGCCGAGGAATACTCTGCCAAAGTGGTTTACATTTACTCCCTCGGCAAGTTCGGCAACAGCCTTCCTCATACAAGGGGGCCAATCCTCTTCTCCAGCACCGATTAGTGCAATCGTTTCCGCAGTTCGAGAAGCGACCAATCCACGAATCATTCCAACTGGTTCCGACAATCTAATCAGTAGACTTTCATCCATTTTGGTCATCTTTTCCAAAGCATCGATTTTGATTTCTTCTTTCATTCTTTCTCGAAGTAGTCTTGCAACTTTACCACGCGATGAATACTTGTCACCTTCATCATGAAGAGTTACCCAGCCCTCATTGATTTCACAATTTGGTAATCGCCATCTCGACCCGGTAATCCCGGTACACAACTCTATGAAATCTGAAAGACCAATTTTCCAAATTCCATCTTCGCCACATTCGATTTCAGAAAGATATGTGTTAGCAATGATAGTTACAGCATCATCTTTCTCTAGAATATGTTGTGCTCTTTCAGCTTCAGCCTGAGCCCAACGAGAGATTAGCCGTTCATCCTCACTAGCACCAACTACGAGCCTAGCATAGTAGAATGAAAAAGCCTCTAGTAACCGACCTTCCTCAGTATGGATGTCGCCAAGAGATGCGACTTCAACGCCGTCTTTACTATCTACAGAATCAACCAATCTAGAGCGTGCTCTAACCCTTGCTCTGTCCATCATGGAGCCATCTAGCAATTCATCGATATCGATTTGATGTTTTGCAGCCATATTAGCAATCCATGATTTTGCTTGTGGCAAGAAAGGATATCTTGCAAGCGTGACCTCATCAGCAAGGTCAGGAATCGCGAATGGCTTGGGCACAGATGCTAACTCTTGAGGGAGGCATTTGAACCCTCTTATTCATGTGCGACATTGAGGTGGGCGGGAATGATGCAGCCGATTAGAGAAGATTTGATTCTCATCCAAGATGAGATTCGCGAATCTTTTGGCTGGTCTTTAGAATCGGATTACAAAAGCGCAATTTTATTGGCTAAATCTTGTGTAAACCCCACACCTACAATCCAATTACCGCACAAGGTAATAGTCGTAGGCGCGGCGGCACCAGAAGGCTACATTCCAAAACTTCCTACAGTGGTGGCTGATGGCGCAATAGGTGCCTTAGGAGATTATTCAAAGGTTGAATTAATCGTTACCGATGGAGACGGTACTCCATACTTAGAACACGCATTGAATCAAGGAATACCAATTTGTCTGCATGCCCATGGAGATAATGTAGATGCGTGGAGAAGGGTCCTTTCAATTATCGATGAGAAACAGCAGGTTATGTTGACTCATCAAACACCGAGAAATATCGAGGGAATGTATAATCCCGGCGGGTTTACCGACGGGGACCGTGCAGTGTGTATTGCTCTAGCGCTTGGAGCCAGCGAAATCGAATTGGTAGGTTTCTCTGTAAAGGAAGTTGGAGCCTGGTCAGGGGTCACTGATGAAAAGCGAAAACTAATCAAGTTGAAGTGGATGAATAGAGTGCTAAAGATGCTTTATTTGGAGGCGGACAAATGAAAAAGAATTACATTTTGTGGGCGATTGCTTTGATAATTGTCAATTCAGGATGGTATGTTGTTAGTCAACAAAGCGCGGTTCAAGAAATCAATCGACCGGGTGCAGATTTCGCGCCTTCTAGGAATGCAGAGGTAACTAGTTTCGTTGGGGATACGGTTGATTTTGAAGTTGAACATTGCTTTGAATCATTTAATGGAGGGGTCTACAATGTTAGTATTGTAGTCGAACAGGATTCTGAAATTCTATACTCTTGGGAGGGTGATACAGATGATGGTTGTATTACCAAATCATTATCATCAGATATTGGAGAAATAGTGATTCTTACGGAGGTCGAAGAAGGGGTGGATGCAACCATCAATCTATACACATGGCCTCTTAAATCTGCCATGTTATTGGGAATGGTTATATTTTCAATTTGCACTATCATTGTAGCATTTGGGGAAACAGTGATTCGGAAAATGATAAGTAAAAAATTACAAACAATTTCCTTAGAACAAGATGAAATTGAGGTCAGTAATGCCCCGTCTAATGGTATATGGCAAGAACCGATCAGGCCACAATAATCACAAAAAGTCAGAAAGACTCAGTTGTTTCGCTTTATCGTTATTGAATAAACTCTCAACACTATCGGCCAACCATTCTACATTTTGTCTTGTGTAATTATCTACGCCATAAGTTTCCATTACGTGCATTGTAACTTTGATGTATTTCCGTACAGCACCTTCTGTAACAGTTAGGGCGAGATTTCCATTACACATTTCCCCCTCAGCCTTCCGTACTCCAAAAGCACTCATCCCTCTGCCACTTTGCTTAGGGGGCTGGATACATTTTGCGGCCAAAGGCATTCTTCGATAGGAATGACCACACTTCAAACATCTCACCTTTTGTCTAGTAAATGCAACTAAATTACCACGTAAATCTGGTAAGAAATGCGATCTGACCACACTTGATGCTACAGTTCTAACATCCACGCCCCTCAAGCGGTGTCCTAAAGATAACTGGCCATTCATTTTGTCAATCATTGTTTCCAATGTTTTGTATGCAGATAGAGGGGGTCCTTCGGCCATATCTTTGGTTGAATGCGTGAAACCTAAGCCTCTAACAGCAGCTACGCTTCCTAGGCGCCGCTCTACGAAATCCATCCTATCTGCTAATTCCTTTGGATGAGGTTGGTCAAGAGTCGCCTCGTAAAACCATCTTTCATAATGCCAAGCAGAATCGACGTTGAGGGCCTCTTTGTCTACTTCAGTGGGATTTAATCTTGTTGTTAGAACTAGAGGGGCGTCCATTTGACCTCCTCTATTTGAGGGTAGAATTTCTCTACTGAAATTTAGTAATCCATCCATTAAGAGCATAATTGCATCTTCATCACCATCGCAATTACGTCGCTTTGCTGCATGGAATAATGGGTGAGCATAGCCACCCGAACTATCCGAGAAGCCAATCAGTCGAGACAAAACCCCTCCTGATGTATGCGGTGCTAAGGCACATATTAGGTGGCCAACTAAATCAATTGGCTGGTCGACATGATAGTATGGCTCCATGCCATAGAATCTAACCAATAACTCATCGATATATTTGGCAGCCCGTACAAAATATTCAGCCCCATTCTTAGCCAATATGAAGTCCTGAGGGAATATCTCCAACATCTGGTCATTCTTAGAAAGCTCTTCTCCAAAGCAATCATGAGTATATCCGAGGTGCTTTAGTTGGCTCCATTCTACTCCGATTTCTTCAGGAGTAAAATGGGTGACTGGGACATCACTCATGTCAAATCTTATCGTGCCATCCCTAAAGACTGGCAATCCATGTTTGGCGCGTAATATTCCTTTTTCTACAGGTTCTGGAGTTTGATTTTTGCTCATCAATTTCTTGAGGCCTTTCATTCGTTTTGGAACACGGTCAAGGCCTAGTGAAATCCTTGCATCTTCGAGCAAATTATCTAGGCGTATAGTTTGTAATTCGCCGCGACGCCTTGCATTCTCTTTGTCACTAGAGACTCTTAATTCGGTTCTTCCACCACATACTTCTCCGGGTTTTCCTTCACCAAAGTCGTCGATTTTTCGATGGTGGCAAGTTAGCATTGGAGACTTTTTATCACAAACAGTACAGAACCTAACCCCCATCTGAACACGTAACTCTTGTTGCTCTGCAGCATTGCCGATTAGGCGCTGGTTACCTCCAGATAGAGCGATTGGAAACAGTGAATGAACAGTTGGTTTTTCTCGAGGCGCACTTTTCTCAGGACGACCCATTCTACAGCCAATCCTAACTGGGGCAGAATGCTCCCATCTCAAGCGAGAAATCTGTCTAATTTGTGTTAGAATTCCATCTACAGCATGGTCATCTTCCAATATCTGTGCCTTCAAATATTTCTCTGGTAAATCAGGGCCAGGGTCTGGCAATTTATTCGCAGCATCCCTTCCAATTTTGTCAGTTTCTGCAATGCCTAACCCCCTCTGTCTAGCATTTGTTTCTGCAGCAATTCGCACAGTCGACCTTTCTCGTTCTAATTCATCCATTCTCTGCTTCTCTTTTTCCAGAGTTATAGCAGCATTTCGAAGGTCATCAATTCTATTTGAAAAAATAGTAGCAGCATCTTCAATTCTTAGTGGGGCTTTACCTTTGAGGGTATATCCTAGTCCATCCAATAGTGCTTGCCAGCCATCAGTGATTACCAAGTCATCTCCTTCGTGGTGGTGAGAAAGACCCAACATTAGGGCAGAACCTTTCACCAATCCATGAATTCGCAATACCCAACTTGATGGAATTTCATCTCCAAAAATACCATCTTCAACAGGAATATTTGGACCAGGAATTGCATCATAATCAAGTTCCACTTCATTTTCCGGTCGTAATTTATCCATCTCCTCAGAGTTCCACCCAGATACTCCATCTACGAATCGTAAACAGCCATCTCTAACTGTAGCGGTTTGGATTGCTTGCAATAATGCTGGGACCCATTCGATTGGAAGATCTAGCCACCAAGGGTTGTGCGGTCCAACTAGAGATGTGGAGAACCTAATCGCAATTTCTTTTGCAGAGTCCCAGGATGGGTTTTGCGAGATTAGAACATCCCTCCATCTGCGTCTAATGTGGACACGCTCGTCTAAATCGCTGGATTGATTAATTGGCAATCCTGGAATTCCTATCGGCATGATTGTTCTTTCAATCCCCATAATTCTACAGAAATCTTCGACCGCTTGTTCACTATCCAAAGCATCGATTAAATCAGCGGCCCACCAGTCATGAGAATATGCAGAAGGAACCAAATTTTTGTTGTTCTCCATGAATTCTCCATAGCCTAAAACCAATTCTCCATTGTCCCAAATTGAACTTATTTTAGACCTATCATTACGAAATGATTCAGTATCATTGTATTGTTTGAAACTACCATCTTTCAATATCGCCCAAGGACCTTCAGCAATGTCGCATGGCGTGATAGCGCAAGCCTTCCCAGGACGCTCAATTTTCATCTGAGTTCCCACTGCAAGGAAATCATCCATCGCAGCCATACTTGCAGCATTGCAAGAACCGGCGGCTAATCCAGAAGGCCTTGCGCGGCCATATCGTAAGCGGAATCCACCCGGTTCAAGAGGGGCTCCAAACACTGGTCTTCCGGCAATGATATCTTTCATAAATTTCGAAATCGCAGGGACTCTACGAGATTTGAAGCCATTGCTTCCGCGCCCCTCTTCCTCAGATTTATTCTTGTTGGCAAAGGTGGAAATAAAGTCCCAGCCTGGAACATTTAGGCGCTCAGTATGCCTTTGGATTTTAGGAGCCTTTAGACAAAGACCTTCTCCAATTACGAGCAAAACTCCGCCTCTAATTCTTGCTTCATCGATATTGCGAACTCTACCATATCCTGCACATTCGATATCTTCTGTAGATTCACCATTAATCATAACAGGACATGCTCTTACAATGGTATCGACTTCTTCAGGAGGTGGGCGATATTGTAGCCCGCCTCTGTATAATCCAAACTCTTCTTTGACTCTTTCAACTTCACCATCGGTCGGTTTGTAAGCATCGACATTTAATTCTCTACGAATCATATCTGCGATTAGTACTGCTAGAGCTTGTGCAGTACCACCCGCTGCTCGTATAGGTCCTGCAAAATGAACAGAAAGGAATTGAGAGCCATCTACATTTGAGAGTAACCTTACTTCGCTAATTCCTTCAAGGGGTGCAACTAGTACCGCTTCGGTTAGAATGGCCAAACCCACCCTTAGTCCAACATCAATACTTTTTTGCAAATCATGCCCATTGTCGCGAAATCTCTTTGCAACCATTGTTGCCATTTTAATCGATGTAGTTTCACGATCATATTCTGTAAGCAACTGTCTAATGTCGTCAGCGACTTCAGCACCATCTAGGTGGCGAATGAGTAATTTCTCTGTTCTACTCGCTAAATCAGAAGCTCTAGGAATTTCAACTTCAAGGGTGTGGTCTAGCCCTTTAGCACGCGCAACCGCCGCAATCTTGTAAGCCTCTTCAGCCCTTTCATCAAGCCATTCTTGATAGGATTCCATCTCTTGTTCAAGCCGTGCAACATCAAGACCCAACAGTGGGTCATGAACATCCTTTGCACCCTCTTGAATCATGGCAACCAACCCGTGCTTCTAAGCGGTGGCTCATAAGGGCTGTCACTCAGGTTGTATTTGTCGAAGGGAAGGTTCATCCCCCTCAAACGGATGGCATCGACCATGTCAGTGCCACCTGCTCTACGCGAAGACCCCCGATGGGCCCGACTTGTCGACCTAGTTCGAGAACTAGCCTTTCTAGACGGAGGCAATGATGAAGCATTCACTTTGGCTAGTGGTAGAACCTCTAGATGGTTCTTTGA
Source organism: Methanobacteriota archaeon (assembly GCA_002689345.1). Taxonomy (GTDB): domain Archaea; phylum Thermoplasmatota; class Poseidoniia; order Poseidoniales; family Poseidoniaceae; genus MGIIa-K1. The sequence continues at coordinate 19,870 of NZFU01000012.1, forward strand.
CATGAAGCCGGTGATGATGAATCCAGAAGCAGGCCGCTTGGTGGGGGAATTGATGAATGTTAGGTGCGATGAAATCGGTGCAGATTTTGTAGGAGGCCTAGAATTGGGAGCGGTTCCGTTAGCAGCCCTAGTGGTCGCCACCGATTTTACATCAGACCGCTTAGGTTTCATGGTCAGAAAGCAAGCAAAAGGGCGCGGGGGACGTAAGACAAATAATCCGCCAGGAATAGAAGGAACTTCTATTGCAAATGGAGGCGATGTAATCATTCTTGAAGACGTTACCACAACCGGCGGCTCTGCGATTCAAGCAGTTAGGAGAATCGAAGAAGAAACACCTTGCAAAGTCGTAGCAGTAATCAGTATTCTTGACCGAGAAGAAGGCGGTAAAGAAGCATTTGAAAATGCAGGAATTCCATTTGAAAGCCTCTTAATCCGTACTGATATTTCTGGGTGAAATCCGTGGATCTGAATCCCAAAGACGCAAATCTCAGCGGCCCTACCGCTGTGGATTCAACCGCTCCAGCAGGATTAGAATTTCATTTTGCAGATGAAGCCAAGCCCCTTGCAACACCCTGGCAGGTAGCGGTTGAAAGAGCTAAACTTGTTAGAAAATGTAGCATTCCGAAGGGATTGATTCTCGACCCTGCATGCGGCAGCGGTATCCAATTAGCAGCATATTGCGCCATGCTTGGTCGTAAAGGCTTGGGAATTGAGTTAGATGAATCAACTGCAATGGCTGCAAATTCGAATTTGAAGAGAGTCGCTGAACATGGATTTGGCACATCACTTATGGAATCAATAATCCGGGTAGGGGATGGAACATTAGGAGGCGGTGAAGAAAAAATCGCGTTGTTACATCTAGATCCAGCTAGACCAAGAAATTCAAGAACACACGGGTTGGAAGAAATGGCTCCCCAACTACCTGATGTTTTTACAGCTTGGAAGGACAAACTTGTCGAAGGAGAAAGAGGGCCAGCGATTTTGCTAGACCTTTCCCCTCGCTTACAAAGTAATCAACGTACTGAAGTCGAATCAATAGTCGATAATTTCTGGCCAGATATTGGTAAAACTTGGGTATGGACTAGCAGAGGAAGAGGCAGGGTGGACAGACTATCTTTGTGGATTGGGCAATTGTCCAGTCCAGCAATCAGTCGTAGATTCATACGAATTCCTCCCAATCTCAAAGACAAACCTTTGGTAATCGAGGGCAATTTAGCACCGATCTCAACACAAAGAAGACCACCTAGAAAAGGCGAACACATCAGTATATTGGACGCTGCATTAGTTGAATCCGGCCTAGCTTTAGAATTCCTAAAAACCGTTCTCCCAGAACAAGAAATAACTTGGAGTATTTCAGAGGGTAGAAGGCCACAAATTCACCATCCCGGGCCAGTTGAAGTTACAACCTCAGCCCAATCGCTGTTAATTCAAGCATCTGGACGTATTGTGAAACTTGTTCATTGTGAGTTGAATGAGGACGCGATTCCTCACATAATTGAGGCATCACGCGAATATGGATTTGGAAAATTGACCCTACGGGTCTCTATGGATCCACAGCTCCAACCGCGCCTTCAAGGCAGCATCGATCGGCAACTGTCGGCAAGAGGGGGAAGCCATGTCGGATTTGTTGCCAAACAACCTCAGGATTCTATGCTACTTTTGTGCCTCTTGGCGTAATTGGCTTTGAGCACTGCGAACAGGGTGTTACTTGACCCCCACTTTCGTGGCGCAGTCTCGCGAATGTCAATCGCGGTCTTGATATAGGGGTGGTTTGTCGCAAAGCCGCTCGACATCATGTTGTACGCGTTTTACAGGTGAACTACCATGGCAAATGA
>NZFU01000013.1 GCA_002689345.1 Methanobacteriota archaeon
GAGTAAGAGCGGCCCCACCGCGATTCGAACACGGGTTCGTGGCTCCGCAAGCCACTGTGATATCCAGGCTACACTATGGGGCCAGTGCAGACTCGGCGACCTGCCTTCTCCATTTAAGCGCGACGGGCGCATCATACACGCCATTCAAATTGGGGCCAATCCTTCTCTTTAGCGAGGGGTTTCAATCCCCCTTCTGCATTAACTGCAACGGGATTTCCTGTGATGGACATGAAGAAAGAGTCGGCAAATGTGTTGCCATATCCCCAACAATCAACTAAGTCGTGTCCAGCAGATTCTGCATCTGCTTGAACGATTGGAACTTTTCCTTTGCGTCTAGGAACGCTCCAACCTCTTTCAGAACCTGTCATTATTCCAGTCATATCTTCAGGCCCACACCCATAAACAGCATCCATTTCCAAATAATCAGCCATCGCTTGAGCCATAGGCATTACTGTGGCTGTAATCAAAACTAGGCGATGGCCCTGTTGTCGATGCCAATCTAGGCGTTCAAGCGCTTCTGCAGATACTCTCTTTGATAATTTAGTTTCAACTAATTCAGTAGAAAGATTACGCAATGTGTCCCAATTACATAATGCCAAATGCCCTCTATTCCTTGCAGCGTCGTATATTGAACGAGCTCGTAACAAATTTCCTACAAAACCTAATGTCCACATTGTAGCCCCGAGAGGTATTCTCCATGGGCGACGCTTGGATAGCAGTGCAGTCAGGCTTTTTTCACTAGATGAATCGAGTAGGGTGCCGTCGAGATCGAAGTATGCTGTGACTCCACCCATGAGGGTATGGCGGCGAAGGTGCTCCTTCAGACTGTCGATTCATCTGCATCTTCCGGCCCGTAAACTCTACGTCCAGCCACATGGTCTTGCCACCATATCAATTGCGATTTCAAATGGCGGGGAATAAAGAAGCCGATTTTTCTTGGCGTCAATCCATGATTTCGTAATTTCTTCTCGTGGGATAGGTGTGCTACAATAGATTGAGCACTACAACCTGGATTTGCAAATACAAATCGCTTTACTTCTTCCTTTAATCGTAGCAGTCTTGCCTTTTTCTGAGTGCCTTGACCTATTGTTGGTGGTGACATAATTACCACATCTTCGTTAACCCATATCAAACACTAGGGCGATACCCCTGATGTCCCAACCGATGGGAGAGATTTTGAATCACCGGCCTCTCGCATGGTTCGGTCAACATGGTAGATTCCATCAATATCAAGCGCGTCGGCATTCGCGATTACCTTTCTATTGACATAGAAGTCTGGATGGATAACCCCGATGATATGGACTTCAAACCACGTACACATATCAATGGAAATCGATTTTCTATCTCTTCGGCAACATCTGGTAAAGAAATGGCTAGTGTTGAATTAGATGATGAACAGATGGAAGCGGCGCAAAGAGACCGCCAAGTTGAGTTACGAGTCAAATTTGGAGTGCATGGAATGCATGGTAGACTTACCCATATTCATCCAATCATTGCTGATGGAAAGGCAAAGAAACTTGCAAATGCAAATTGGAAAACTGTTCAGCCAATTCAGTTTAACTGAATTATTGGTAAGCGACTTCGGTTAGAACTGGAGTAAATACTGTGATTGTTATAGTCAAAGTCCAATCGTTTCCTTCATCGGGGTCAAGTAATCCAAATTGGCCATCAGGATCTGCGTTTTGAGCAACGATTGTCCAAATCCATTCACCTTGTCCAAATCTTGCTCCTGGCTCATTCAATAGGCCCTCCAATAATTGCTCTGCGCTATCTGAATCATATACTTCATCTTCAACAGATGGATTCAAGTTGCTAGCATTTAATTCGGCAACTGTGGATTCGTTTCTAGTAATGTTGCCAGGGCTTGTTTCGGCATTTTTACGATATCCATCCTCTGCAATATATAATGAAAGTGTGAAATTGTCTGGTGGCATAAACAAGTCTTGGTCCAATTGTAGTATCGCCTCATACGCCATGATTCTAGCGCCCACTCCTGGAGTCATATTATCGCTCCAAGATTCCCCTTGCTTGAGATAGTCATCATAGTCCCAATCAAGAGTATTCTGTACCCATGAAACCTGGAAACGGCGTGTTTGGACTTCGATGGTGAATTGCTCTGTTGCAACGCCGCCTTGATTGTCATCAACGGTTAATGAACCTAGGATTGTACCACTTGACTCGGTCGGCAAATACACCATTGGTTCAGTCGAATCTACATCGTTTCTAGTGTCGCCATCTCCATCGCTATCCTCTAAGAAATTCAAATCCCACATATATTCCATGGTACCGCCTTCTGGGTCGATTGTGTTAGAAGCATCTAGTAGGATAATATCTCCACTTCGCACAACATCTGGAATTGAAATATTGATTTGTGGTGCGCCATTCACTCTAACCAAGACCGTCGTTGAATCAGATCCACCTTGGTCGTTAGTAACCGTAAGTCGTACATTGAACTGTCCAGATGTCAAGAACTGGTGTGAAGTGAATCCTGCAATAGTAGTGGCTTGAGTCCCATCTCCAAAATCCCATTTGAATTCTGTTATGACTCCTTCAATAGCATCCGAAGCACGTGCATCAAAGGTCACTTCTTCGCCTTGCTGAATATCGTTAGGGGTTGCAGTTAAAGCGGCCCTTGGGGCTACTGTACTGTCCAAAACACCCGTACATCCAGCCATCAATTGTATGAGAAGGAGGGTGCAAAGAAACGTGCCCTTCTTCCAGTACATATCTCTCCGCTCGCGTGTTTATTATCTAACTATGTCCCTTTAATGGTTGTTTATTCTGTATTTTCGAATTCAACTTCTTGAGAAATATCACCAATAATTGTAGCGCCTTCAAGTAAATCTTCAACATCCGTTTCATCAACAGTATTCAATTCATAATTAGAGTCCATTTCATCATTCAATAATGCGCTAACATCAACTTCTCCTGAATCATATTCAGGTGTTGCTTCCTTTACTTCTTCTGTAGTGAGAATTTCTTCTTCTGAATCAAATGCTGAAATGGTTTCTTCCAACAACGCATCCCGATCAAGTTCAGGTAATTCGACAGGTTGAATCGAAATCTCCTCAGTTTTTTCTGGCTTCTTCTTGAACCAATCTTTGATGCCCATGGATATTGCTCTGCATTCACTTATGATAGAAATTGCGTAGTGATGTTCATTTGGGTCGGATTACAGCGTGTAGGTTATGGTCGATATTCTCGAGGGGCATAGAGTCCTTGCATTCGACCTAGAAACTACTGGGGTTTCAACAAATAACGACCGGATTGTACAAGTCGCTTTAGTCGGTGCAAATTCAGAGGGAGGGCCTGTGAATTATGACATGATTGTAAATCCACAAAGGCCCATTCCAATGGGGGCTTCAAGGGTACATGGTATCTATGATTCAGATGTTCGCGGTAAGCCTGTTTTCAAACACTATGCTGAAGAATTGTTTGCGTTGATGGATGGAGCTGTTATCGTAGGCCATAATGCTAGGAGATTCGATATGCCTTTACTGGAAAATGAATATCTTAGGTGCGGAATGTCCCCCCCTAAGCCTCTAGTGGTCCTAGATACATTAGAAGCGGTGAGAAGGTTGAAAATTCCTAGACCTCACAATCTAGGAGCGCAATGTGCAAGACATGGAATCGATTTGTCCAATGCCCACGATGCTGCTGCCGATGCTGCTGCATGCTTACTACTACTATGGCGGGTAATGCGAGACCATCCCTCGAGTTTCAGAAGATCTTTGCAAGAAATTGAGCATTGGCTAATCAATGGTGATGTTCGTAAAGATGAGAGTGAATTAGGTCGTTCATTGGGCGATTTAGATTCGTTGGATAAACAAGGCCGAATCAAACTAGATGATGGCGCATATATCGTTGCATTTGGAAGGCATAGAGGAAAAGATTTGCAAACTATTGAACAAGAAGATCCTCGATATGTAGACTGGTTATTATCACCAAATGGAATTGAAGATGAATCCGCAAGAGATACTTTGAAGGATTTTATTTCAAGCATCAGGAATGGGTGACCAGGCCAGTACATCACACCAATGTCCTACCCTCCAAGTTTCTCGGTTCGTCATTGCACTTCCAATGAAGATTGGCCCCTGGTGGCCCGTAGAGAGTAATTCCTGTAATGCTTCCTTACCTCTTCCATCGAAACTGATTGGGATTTGTATCCCTGTTGGCATTGCCCTTCCTTCAGCGTTTGCGGGCTCACATATTTCTGCTACCCCCGAGCCATTTACTTCGTCGAAATGGTGAAGCAAGATTACCGAATCTGAGAAATCTTCACTTCCTAGAGTTCCGTTTTCTAATCTCCAATTCCACCAATGTGGGCACCAGGCTTTCCAATCGCAAAATCCTCCACATGAAGATTGGCCGGGAGTTGCTTTCAGTGGCGTTTCGCTTGGCTTAGTTTCTTGCCACGCCTTCAAAGCATCTTCCAATACCGATTCGCCTACCGCTGTATATCTAGTTGCATTAGCAGTGTACCATCCTTCCGTTTTCACAGGTGGTGCGTTTGGATTATTGGAAAGTAAAATGTCCCTGTACAGCAATAATTGACGCTGCACTTCTGGCTTTAATTCGTCCTTTGGAGCTCTTCCTGTTTTCAAATCTGCAACTATCCAATTTGTTAATTGACCATTGTCATCAACATCTGCAAATAGCATATCTAATCTACCCATCAAACGATTATCTTTAGTTCGTAATTCGCCTTCGACAGCAATTACACGAGATAGTAAACCATTCCAAAGACCGACTGTTGTCTTGAGAGGAGTTACTCCTACTGCACCTACAAATTCCAGGAGCATTTTGATTGCTCCTCTTTGCATTTTCTTGGCCTTATCCCATTCTTTTTCTTTCCACATAGGACGGCGTGGAGTTGCGAGGAATACTTCCTTTTCCTCCTCCCATCTCTGTTTCAAAAATTGTTCTGCCATTTCAGGAAGCCAATGTGTTTCATCGGTTTTACGATTGGATAAATCAACTTGTAATAAATCTTCAACTGATGCGTGAACTGCAGTTCCTACACTTGCAGCCATACCTGCTTTTCTTGGAAGTTTTTGACGGCTTAGCCAATACATCCTAGGGCAGGTTTCGAATCGATTCCAGGCCGACGGTGAAAGTGTATGCTCTCTTTGTCCGCCCATGGGCGGGCTTGGGCGCTTCCCCTTCAAATCGCTTGGGATTGAAAGGTGAGCATCCCAAGGGAGGAGATTATACACGAGGTGTGTTGTCCTTACTCTATGGAAGGAGCGAAGGTATGGCTCGACAAGAGTATCGATATTGAAGATGCACTGGTAGTGTGCTGTTTCCCAAGCGTAGGAATGGTATCTAGCGTAGTGGCTCATTATTTGATTGATCACCTTGAATTAGAATTTGTTGGAGGTGTAGCACATCCGAAACTACCAGCGATCTGTTTAGTTCAAGATGGAGTTCCTTTACCAGCAATTCGAGCATATGCGGGACAACCAATTTGTAAGATTGAGGGTTGTGACAAAGTTCTACTTTTGATGAGTGAACTAATTGTGCCAGATCCTCTTGTTCATGAAATTGTAAGTTCGATATTTGTTTGGTCGAAAGAGCAGAAGGCTGCCATGGGCGTTCTGATTGATGCTTTTGCCCGCAAGGGAATGAAGGGCGGCCTTAATGGAAACGAGCCTATGGTAGAATACGAGGATACCGAAGAAGTTGATGTTCTCGGGGTTGCAGCAACTCCAAAAATGACTGAATTGCTCAAAGAAATGGATATTCCATTACTTGAACAAGGAGTGATTAAAGGAATGACTGGGGCAATGCTAAGCGAAGGTTCGAGTCGTGGCAGGAATATTATGAGTATTATGGTCGAGGCTGATCCACGCTACCCTGATGCTAGAGCTGCTGCAGTAATTATTGAACACTTGAACAAGATGCTCCCCGTAGTGGAATTGGACCATGGCCCACTTCTAGATGAAGCTCAAAAATTGGAAGATCAAATCAGAGGAATGATGGAAGGGGCAGATTCTGAACCGTCTCCTTCATCGAGTTCTATGCTCTATGGTTGATTTACCAATAATTACCATTGCGATAACTATCAGTAATGCACTTGCCCATATTGGGAAGATCATAACCGTGTCTTTAGGTATCAAAAATAGTAGTGTTTCGCCACGTGAATATTCGCCACCCATTCCAGCAGTTGTCAGCATTAGACCAACTGAAACCATACCGATTCCTGCATGTCTGAAATCTACATTTCCACCAAACTTTCTCCTGATTAATACACCGATGGCTAAACCAGAAGATGCCATCGACAATAGTAACTTATTGGCCAATAATGGATTATCAATTCCGCCGCTAGGAATAGCATTAACTCCACTAATTATTGCAAATGGTGTTGCGATTAAGCCGCCTAACAAGGCCCAATGAGCAACCGCTTCTCTTGATTCTGGTCCTTTCTGAAGAGCGCAAAGAAGGAAAGCGACTCCCGAAAGTGCAAACATACCGATAGTTAACTCGGTAAAAATCACATGAAATGTTCCTGCGGAAATCATCATAGTTCACCTGCCGCTAATTTATCAAGATGTTCTTGACCATAATATTCCCATTGTTCCATAGTCCATCCTGCCGGTAATCCTTCAGCAGGAACTGGTGGAGATGAAGACGTTTGTAATTCAGGAGTCGGTTCAGGCTCTGCGAGTGTTTGCTCGAATTGATTCGTTACGACATCTGTATTATCATATTTATTTTCAATATCCCCGCCTTTTGGCCTTCGTAAAATAACTGCGCCAACACCTAACAATAGTAGAGCTATACCTTGAATGTAGAGTGCAAATTCATCCACTTCCCATCCAGGTTCTTGAGCGGTTAATCTGAACCATGGTGAATTTTGAGTTGGCCCTTCTCCTTCGAGAATTACTCGCCATTCAACTACTCCAGCATTGACTGCAGCAGGGATTGTGAATTCATTATCGATAACTGGAATTGTAATTACATCTCCGCCATTCTTCAATTCAACTGTGGCTGATTCTGTGTTTTCGGTTTCTAATGTAATTACCGTTTTTGAGCCAATCTCTCTTACATTAACCGGTTCCCAATCTGCTGATAATCGTGGCAGGTTTTCTGGGACTTCACTTACTGAGACAGGGTTGGCTAGAGAGATTCCAGTCATCGCAACCCCTCCATCTGGAGAGCCGTGTTGTACTGCTAGATACAAGTCATATGTTCCAGGATTAGAAGGTGCGCGTAGTGTCCAGGTTCGGTTAACGATATTCTGTGAAGAAAATGAATCTGAAATTTCAACATAATTATTGGTGCCTCCATTTGGATCGGTAATGACTTCCCATCCATCATTTGCTGGTAAATCTTTAGCGCCCTCTGAATTGACCAATAGTGCCATACCAACCATCTTGTTAGAGCTGACTTCTACCGATTCGACAGATGTATGAATTTCTAGCAAGAGTCCCGCATATACTTCATCAGGATACTCGATATTCAGTATAGCTTGTGAGATACCATTCGAAGATGATGATGCATGGAAGGAACCTGCGCAATCTCTAGAGCGAACATCATCGCCTTTACCGCCTGGGTTTGCCGCAGAAATTGTGGCTGACAATACCAATAGGACCAATACTGCTGCAAGCTTTAGTCGCATTCAATCCCTCCTTGGAATGAATGAGAATACCACTGCTGAAAGACCTGCAAGCAAGATAACTATGCTGAAAATTAAACCTGCTGTATCACTAGGTCCAGGAGCCTCTGGTACAATGTTAGAATCTAACTCTACAGAATCACTAGAAGTTGATCCATCCCAATGAATCGTTTGGCCGTCAATAATTGGTAATATGTTGTATGAATGATTACCGACCATTGTTGGTGAATGGCGATATTTGTTAGAAGAGGTGGTGTCTATTTCTTCACCATTATGAATAATGGCCCATTCATCTGCATCTCCTTGCCAAGTCAAAACCACTTCGCTACCGTCGGTTTCAGCACTCATCTGGGTAGCATAAGGCGGAGATTCTCCAGTGAATGATTCAGAGATTGTATCGTCTGCACCCAAATCATCGATTACCTTAACTTGCAAATTCAATTGTTCACTCATCTCTGTTGTAAATGTCATTCCGTTGTGCATAATGGTTCCATCAATACTCCAAATTGCATTTACTACTGCGCCATCCACATCGGTTGATTCCATAGCTGAGAATGTAACCATTGCTCCTTGAATGAACGATTCGGGAGCTGAGATCATTGCCATAGGTGCTGTATTAGATATTGTAAATTGAATAGTCAACATCTGGCCGTCGTCTTGACCATCGTTCGGCGTGACCATTGCCGTCCAGATATCTCCCGCCCCTAACTTGGAAGAAGAGATTATACTTTGATTGTCATCGGTTACAAACCCATTTCTCATCCACATCCATGAAGTTGTAACATTATCACCATTTGCATCATCGGTCTGAATTGCTGGATTAAGATCTACGAGTGCATCTTGAGAAATAGGGCCATCATAACTTGCAGTTGGTAAAGAGTTGACTATCTGTACTGTATCTGAAAGGGTTTGAGATGTGCTCATTTGATTGTCACTGACTGTTAATTCTAATGTTAGCATATCTCCATCTCTAGTCCATACAGGACTAGGAGTTAATTGGTCACCATCAACGTCTGAAGCCTCGAATGAATATGTTGCTTCATTTTCAAAGAATACTGTGTCTTGGTCAATAGTTACACTGGAAAGTATCGGTGCTGTGTTTTGTATCATTACAGCATTACTTTCCATCCAAGAAGAGTGCGCTTGACCATCGGTCACTCTACATTTTACCGTCCAGAACTCACCTTTACTAGTCTGAGATGAGGGCAGGGTTGCCGTTGTGAAAGAAGTACCTGGCCATTCCCATTCGTAAGTTAGTGAGTCTCCATCAACATCGTTTCCTAGTGCCATCGCTTGTAAATCGTCAACGGTAGTATAAGGTCCTGAAAGAGAAACGCTTGTCATTGTAGGGGCTGTGTTGTCACTACCAATTGTCATATTTTGAGTTGTAAACCAAGCACTATCAGCATCTCCGTCATTTACCTTCACTTTAGCATACCAAACATCATCTGTTCTAATTGCAACCGCTGGAATCTCGACATCGTTATCAAATGCTGAAACTTTAGAGCCATCGACATACCATTCTATCCCGCTAATTGTTCGTACATCATTGTCGGCATCTGATGAATTCAAAGACACCGTCAAATTATCAGTTTCTACAGCGGCTGAAGGATTAATTTCAGCATTTGTGATAATCGGGACCGAGTTTACCACAAGCAAATTTGCTGAATGCATTGGAGTACCATTATCGTATCCATCGCTTGGAATAACTGAAGCATTCCAAGATTCTCCTTTAGTTGTCAAGGATGCGGGTACTGTTGTTTGATTATTCCGTGATGTTTCTAAAACACCATCTTTGTACCAGTGGATTTGTGTTCCAGCCTCTGCATCCCCATCAGGGTCTTGATATGAATAAGACAATGTCAGGATATCAGTAGTAACTGGATTGGAGGCTGGCGTCAATTGAAGATTAGATGCAGATGGTGGATTGTTTGGTGCTGCGCCTGCTTCAGGAATTTGGAAACTTGTAGTATCCCAATTATCTCCGTTATTGTTACCATTCCCATCTACAGCATTACCTGCTAGATCCAAAATTGCTATTCCAGAACCAGTAGATGGAGCAATCCAATCAATTGACCACGAGCGTTGGCTGCTGCCAGTAATCGAATGGGTTGCGCTGTCCTGAGCGTTGTTAACATTGACTGCAAATCCGACTCCTGCTGAAAGGGTTCCTTTACTGGCCTCTAAGCTAAATCCGCCATTATTGCCGCTAGCGCCACCTGTTACTGAAATTGAAAGAGTGTAGGTTTGCCCAGGGGTATAACTTGACGGTTGTCCGGACATTGAGACTACTGCATTAGTGTTGGAGCCGTGGCAATATCCTCCTCCGCAACCAGACCCTTGGTTGTGAATTCCATTACTATTGCCCGTACTGAGTGGAGCTAAAGAAAAAAGCAATAGCAATACTAATGAAATTGGCAGTATTTTTCTTTTCATAACTTCGGCATGCAACTATCTCTTTTATGTCCGTTGGTCACAGGTCATAATCAAATAGAGTCTTGGGGGCCCTTTTAGGCTCTGCAATTTGCTCGAATAGAGCGCTTTCAGTCCAAATTTCCACCCCTAATGATTCCGCTTTTGACAATTTACTTCCTGCCTTTTCACCGGCCACCAATACATCCAGATTGCTGCTCACACTACCGACTACTTTGCCACCGGCGTTTTTGATCGCCAGGGCTATTTCTTTTCTAGGCCTAGAAAGGGAGCCTGTAATGCAAAATGATTTGTTGTCGAATATTCCGCTTGCAGATTCAGCTTCATCGATAATTGTAATTATATTACTAAGTTCATCGATTAGGTTTCTACGTTTTGTGATTCCGTCTCGGAAAATTGCTGCAACTTTATCGCCAATTCCATCTATGGTCGTCAATTCTTGGTCTTCACCTTCGTCTATCCAAATTAGAAGTTTTTCAAGTGAAGTGAAATGTTGAGAAATAGTTGTTGCAACTTCTGGCCCTATACGCTCCATGCCCAATGCGTGAAGGAATCTTGCTAGATTCAAGGTTCTAGTTTTAGCAAGCTCATCAAGAACATTGTATGCGCTCTTATCGCCCATCCTTTCTAATTCAGATATTTGTGAATGATTTAATTTGTACAAATCAGCAATTGTAACAATTAACCCGTTTTCTAGTAATGCTTCGATTAACTTCTCACCGATACCATCCATCTCCAAAGTACGGCACCAATATGTCAGTGATCTTGCGGTTCTAGCATCGCATTCTAAGGCTAAACATCGAAGAAATGCGCCTTCCATTGTTAGATCTCTGTCACAGGCAGGGCAATGTTTTGGAATCATGACTTCGTGAAATGCTAAATCGCCAACAAATGATGTGCCATCTGCGTGAAATCTATTTTCTAAATCGATTGTTGATGCTTTACCTAGATTTTCAATTATCTTTGGAATTACGTCTCCTCTTCTAGTAATCTTGACTTTATCTCCAATCTTAATTCCCAATCTTTCGACTTCTCCTACGTTATGCAGAGTTACGTTCTCGACGGTGACTCCTCCGACCATTTGCGGCGCTATGCGGGCCACAGGAGTTACAGCACCGGTTCTTCCGGTTTGCCAGTCAACTCCAAGCAACACAGAATTGGCCTCTTGTGAAGGGAATTTCCAAGCTAACGCCCAGCGAGGGTGGTGTGCGGTCATCCCAAGATTTTCTCGTTGTGCTAAGTCGTCTAGTTTGAAGACAATGCCATCGATTTCAAACTCGTATGAAGAACGTTTCAAACTCCATTCTTTGGTATATCCGATCATTTCGTTTTGCGGATGGTCTGATTCGAATATCTGCCATGGCGCAGGCTCAATACCTGCTTTTTGTAACCAAGAAAGTAATTCGCTATCATTAGTAGCAGGGGGTGTTTGGTTTGGGAATTTCACATCATAGGCACAAAATACCAAATCCGATGCTTCTGCTTTTCCGTCTCCATGTTTTTGTCGTAAAGCGCCAGAACATAGGTTTCTTGGATTAGGGGAAACCTCACGGTATTTTTCTTCAAATGTAGCAAGAGGCATCACTACTTCGCCTCGAACATGACAATCGATTGGCAAATTCAACCTAGATGGAATGTTGGCAACTAACTTCGCATTCAAAGTAACATCTTCTCCTCTCTCACCACTACCCCTTGTTGCTGCTCTGTGTAAATTTCCAGCAACGTATTCCAACGATAGTGCTGAACCATCCAATTTTGGTTGAGCAAGATAACGCTGACCACCAAATGTGGACTGGGTGACAAAGTGAACTATATCTTCGTCTGAAGTACCCTTATCCAAAGATCTCATTGGAAACTGATGTTCGACTTTGACCGTTCCGGGCAATGGCTCAGGGCCAACTTGGTGTAGCACATCATTGGTAGGGTCTAGATGCATCAACTCGTCCCAAAGTGCATCGAATTCAGAATCTGAGATTTCAGGAGCGGCATGATTGTAATACAATTCGCGATGATATCTGACCGCATCGGCCAGATGTTGGATTCGCTCCGCCCCGGCCATGATTATTCACCTACGCCCAAGGCTATGAACATCACGAAAATTGTAGCCCTAATAATTCGAAATCTGCTAATGGGCATCGTGTCATTATCGCTTCGGTTAGGATTCTGATATGAATTTCTGCTACAACATGAACTGTTGCTTGGAACATATGCCCTGCATGCACATTGTTATCGTCATCTGACCAGCAACAATGGATGTGTGTGAAGGCCTTACCTTCTTGGGTTCTAGCAATATTACCTGAAAGACTGACTAATTCGGAAGGGGGATTTAATGGCCTACGCTGATAAACTCCTTGTTCATTCATGTAACCATATTTGTTATCCCTGGTTCTTCCGATACCGCTGGTAATAGCTGCTGCATCAAATCCTACTTCATCAGCAAGATTCTGCAATGATGAGTGTATTTCCTCATCAGGGTCGATTCTAACAAACAAGTCTTCTCCGCTTTGTGTCCACTCCATGTCGTTTGGGTCAAATCGGTATTTCATTAGGGTTCGCTTCAATATTTTCGATTTCAAAGTTTGTTGAAGGGGTTTTTCTAACGGGCATTCTCATAATCTAAACCTCTAACAGGTCCATGAGTGAAGGGGGCCCGTTCAAGCGATTGCTGCGATATATGTCCCCTCACAAGGGTGTCATTCGTTTAGCAACCCTTTGTTCAGTCCTTAACAAAATATGGGATTTGGCGCCTCCATTATTGATTGGTTTAGCAGTAGATGTAGTCGTGTTAAGAGAGGAATCTTTCTTGGCAGGATTTGGCTTTGTGGACCCTTGGCATCAATTAATTCTGCTTTCAGTACTAACTTTCTTAATTTGGGGACTTGAGTCATTATTCGAATACTTCTACGGTATTCTGTGGAGAAATTTAGCTCAAACTGTACAACATGAATTACGAATTGAAACCTTTGGCCACGTACAAAAACAGGGCATGGGCTGGTTTGATGAAAGACAGAAGGGTGATGTTTTGGCTATTCTCAATGATGATGTCAATCAGCTTGAACGATTTTTAGACAAAGGTGCTAACGATTTACTACAAGTCACTACAACCGTGATTGTTGTAGGTGCTGTATTCCTTGCAATCTCTTGGAAGGTTGCTTTATTCGCAGTCCTTCCTATTCCAATTATTGTCTGGGGGTCTTTTCTCTATCAAAGAAGTCTCGAGCCTAGGTATGCAGAAGTGCGTAACACAGCTGGTAGATTGAATGCATTGTTGGAAAACGACCTTTCGGGAATGTCAACGATTCAATCATTCACTGCTGAGGATAGAGAATTGCAACGTGTCGAGGATTTAAGCAACGAATATAGGGATGCAAACAAGAAGGCTATTCGCCTATCTGTTGCCTTCGTTCCGATGATTCGAATGGCCATATTATGTGGCTTTACAGCAACTCTTCTTCTTGGAGGCTGGCTAACATTAGAAGGCGTTTTGGCGATTGGTGCTTATTCGGTATTGGTATTCATGACGCAAAGATTGCTTTGGCCTTTGACTCGCTTGGGAGAAACCTTTGATTTGTATCAAAGAGCTATGGCTTCCTCAACTAGAGTGTTAGATGTATTAACTTCACCAACCGAAATAAAACAAGGCGATTACGAGCCTAGCAATGATGAAATTGCAAATTCAGATATCGAAATTAAGAATTTAAATTTTGCATATACTGGCCGAGAGAAGGTTTTCGACGGACTTGATCTAACAATAAAATCTGGAACTACAACGGGAATTGTAGGCGCCACTGGCTCTGGAAAAACAACCTTAGTTAGATTACTGCTTAGATTTGCAGAACCTGAGCAAGGGCATATTGAATGGGCGGGCAATCCTTTGCCTGAGTGGAATTTACAGGCGTTACGTTCATCGATGGCGCTGGTAGACCAACACATTACTCTCTTCCCGACCACCATTCTAGAAAATATTCGATATGGCAAAACTACAGCCAGCGATGAAGAAGTAAAATCCGCAGGATTAATTGCTGAAGCATCTCAATTCATTGAGGAGTTACCCGATAAGTGGGATACACTGGTTGGTGAAGGAGGCCACAGGTTATCAGGTGGCCAAAGACAGCGCTTAGCAATCGCAAGAGCGGTACTAAAGGACGCTCCTGTTCTGATTCTTGATGAGGCGACTTCTGCTGTCGATAATGAAACCGAGGCTGCATTACAGCGTTCGATTAGCAAAATTTCAATCGATAGAACTGCGATAATTATCGCCCACAGACTTTCGACAATAAGGAATGCTGACAGAATCATAGTATTGGATAATGGAAGGATTATCGAAGATGGAACTCATGAAAACCTCGTACAATTGAATGGTACTTATGCAAGATTGTGGGCTGTTCAAACAGGCGCTAGTTTCGAAAACTAATGTTTGAATTATTCCTCTTCACTAAGAATTGATTCTATCAGTTCTAAGGCTTTACCAAGCGAAGTTCTTTCTCCACCAAGAGGCAATGGTCCGAATGGACCCCAACCTTTTCTCAACAGCATAATTCGCTTCCTAGGTTGCTTTTTTGCCAACTTTAAACGCACCCATTCATACCTTTGACCATCGGCAAAAAGATGAGTCGATGTAATCGCGTATCGTTTTGGAATCAATAATGAAATTAGGTGTAATGCTAACAAGATATCCCAAATCCACACCCATAAAATCGGAGTGTCAGATAACTCTGCTAGCATCCAAGGCAGTACCATCATAGCGCCCATAGTAAGCAAGTTAGCCCATTGACGAGAGACCTCTTGGGATTGATTGGATTCCCAAGCAAAACCAAAATTCGGTAAATCTCCCAGTGAAGGAATGTCAATTCTTTGACGGCCTAACCACCATGCATCCCATGCTACAATTATTGCCAAGACTATTACACAAAACTGAGCCATCGATTCTGGATCAGGTAAGGTACTAGTCAATTCGACCATCAATCCACATCCCGATTACTGCGCATAAACATGAATGCTGCGGCAGCAAGGAATAGTATTACGAATATTGCAATTACTATTGGGCTTCCTTCTGAATCCTCCCCGGATTCTGAACTTTCTGAGATGTCTGGAATGCCGTCCCCATCATCATCAGGGTCAACGGTTAGCCAAGTGGTCACTCCAGGTGGGCAGTGTAAATCATCTGGCTGGAGATCTCCGTCTGTATCCATACTAGCACAGGAATCTGTTGGCCATGGGTCGCGAATATCCAAAACGCCATCATTGTCATCATCGGTGTCAAAGACGTCTGGTCCACAGTAGAAATTTTCCTCTTTATCGAACCATGTCTCTATATTACATGTCGCAATATTATCGCCATCTGAATCAAGTAATTCAATTTCAAATGTAATTGAATTACTAGACATTATTCCTTGAGAGTCTGTAACTTCCAAAATTAGAACATAAGTTCCCGCAGGTAAATCTGTAATATTATTCCATTCTCCAGATAGTTGCATCATTTCCGTTTCTCCCACTTTGACTCTCCAAATAATCTGCAACTCATCATTTGAATCCAAGTCATCGCTGATAACTGCTCTAACTTCAATCGGTAAAGTCTCCATTATACTAAAGCCATCATCTGGAATTATGATATCAACTTCAGGCGCTTGGTTGCTAATCATATTTATTTCAATAATCTCCTCTTCACCAATTCCGAATGTGTATTCAGCATCACTAATTGGTAAACCTGTAGCGCTTGCTATAACCCTTACAGAATCGAATTCTTCACTTCCTGTATCTGAAATAATATTATTTGGCATTGAAACCTGAATACTACTTCCTTCGTAATTACTATTCCAATAATCACCAACAATAATTTCCATGTCTGCGAATTGAGATTGTCCACCTAGTCTAACATCAAAAATATGGGTAGACCAAATTCTAATTTCTCCAGATGATGTTGACTGGGATGATGGTGTGACATCATACAGATTTGCAATTGCAGAATTGATATCGACTGCTCCGTTGAGTAGACCGTCGTGAACGATTATATCTGCTCCATCACTGGAAATTGCTACCAAAGAGTCGATTTCAACATTCGATAATTCCATGGCTGCCGATTCGCCATCTGTATGCAAATCAATACCTTTAGTGCATGATGAAATGGTCGAATCACTGATTGTTAGAGGCGCAGATGCCCTTCCATGGTGAGCAGTCAGTCCAACCCCTGAGCCACCACAATCTATTTCCAAATCAGAAAGGGTTCCTGCAGAATTATCGAGATCTATTGCTGGAGCTCCACTAATTATGGCACCGTCGATATTTATCTCACGATTATCTGAGCCGATTAGCATTGAGATTGTAATATCGGACATCATGAAGCCATCTATGTTGTTTACGAATAAATCATTTCCAACAAAGTTCGATAATTCTCCGGTCACGCCTCCCAAGTCCATCGCTTGTGAAACTGTTAGACCGTCTATGGAAAGAGGTAGTCCGCGTGCCCAAATCGAATTGTCATCACAGGATTGCATAGAAACCTGCTGTAGAGTAAGTGTTGCTGAACCTTGAGCTTCGATACAATGTGATGCTGAATACGAAAGGTCTGTAGATACTATTTGCATAGTTCCAGCGGCTGAATTTGTTAAACGGATTAGTGGTTCTGCACCACTTGAACCCAAAATTTGGCTATTGCTAACGATTACATCTGCGTTACCATTTAGAGTAATTAATGGGGAGCCATCTGCTAAACTAGTTCCCAGTAATGATGCACTTGTCTCGGAATTGTCTCCTACGATTAAGCCACCCCAACCAGAGCCGCCGCCCATAGAGTCAATCCTTGAAAATCCGGAATTGAATATTCCTTCAACTTTTATTGTGGCTTCACTAGCGACTTTCAATACAACTCCATCATTGACAGTCATTGTTTGACCTAATGGAATAATTAGATCGTTTGAAAGATGATAAGGGCTCCATGCCTTTTCAAGGATGAGCCATTCTGTCAGGCTTCCTCCAGATATAGTGGATGCTACGAATGTATGTTGCTTGGAGGTTGATGTATTCCAACCAACTACACCTGTGATTTGTCCCCACTGCATTGTTACTTGTTTAAGACCTGCAATCGTTGTTCCACTAGAGTCAACTCTTAGGGCCGTAGTAGACTTGCTTGCTTGTCCTTCTGAATCCGTTACCACGCTTTGTCCTTGTACTGTAATCGTTGCACCCTGAACGGCTTCGCCCTTGTCTAGAACAGTTACATCTAGAGTGTTAACAATCTCAAATATCGCTCCTACTCCAACTGTTACCATCGAAGATACGCTGCCGGAATTGATTGTTACCTTACATGAATTATCTAACTGAATATTTCCATCGATATAGAGATTGAATAGGTCGATGTCACTTTGGCATGATGTCCAAAGAATATCTCCGGTTACCGAAAGATTAGATGATGGTGAATCACTAAATTCGGGGGAGTGAGAGATTATGTCTCCATGTAATTCTGACGAAATCCCTTCAAAGTCGCCATAACTATCGATTGTCAAAGTTGCATCGGTTGGTAATACCAAAGTGGTGTCTTGTAGAACAAGTTCAGCGTTATCTGGGATAGTAATATCTCCTCCGGCGATATGAGGTGTGCCGTCTTCGGTTGGACCTAGAACGACAACTGTGCCTGCACTCAAAACCCAATCTCCTTGAGGCATAATTGGAACCTGGATAGTATGACTTCCTCCCTGCACTCCAATAGGTGTAGACAGGGCCCCCACTCCGGAAAATGTTGCTGTAATTTGTGAGCCAGATTCACTAACAGGTAGGGTGGCGCTTCCACTACTTGCGGTTCCACTAAATCCGAGAACCTCCCAATCGGCATCTACTGAATTCCCTGTTAAATCCTCGAAATTTACCATCATTTCCCATAGACGGTTGTTGGTTACGGTATTCAGGATTAGAGCTTGGCTTGTACCATAATTCAGTATTCCATCACCTGCAACATCGGAGTTGAGGTTACTGTTGGAGGTCAATGCCCAGACCGTTACTTCTGATTCTGCATCGATAATACCGCCTTCTTCGTGGAAAGTTGCAGTCCATGTTCTTAGAACTGCATTTGATGAAACCATAATCAATCCATTATCTGCTACTTGGGTTACTAATGAATCTGTAACTTCGATCATCGATGAACTGGAGTACAAGCCTTGCCGGCTTGAGTTTAGTAAATTCAAATCTTCTGCGACCAATGCAGATTCGTAAACAGACATACTATCCGCAAAACCATGTACTGAAATTTCGCCAGCATCTACGTCGCACCACCATGTTTCAATTCCAGTACTTCCACTAGCAAATTGGTTGAATGGCATATGTACATCTACATCAGAGAATGAGTGAGAGCCTTGTAAAATATCAATTCCCATCTCACCGTTGGATGAAATAATTACTGAAACATTGTCCAAAGTTGTCGAAGAAATTCCAGAAAAGGAAAGGCCTAGTCTGTCTGATGTGAATTCCGTATCGGTAATAGAAAGGGTTCCTGTGCCGCTTGCTTTCAAGGCCGTATCTGTTGATTCAATATTTGAAGATGTAATCAAATAATCTCCACTTCCCGCTAATGCAGCGCCTATCCATGGAGCATTGAATGTATTTTGTTGGGATGAAAATTGCCCTGTGAGAGCGATTTCAGAAAGGGTGACTGTTCCAGATGTTCGTAGGTCTATTGGCGTCTCACCACTATTGGCATGGAAGTCGGCATTTGAAATTGTCAAATCTCCAGCAGACCATGAATTGACTAATCTCTCTCCTGACATGTCTAGGTTTGAAATTGTAAACCCTGTTGCATCCATTGAAACGATTGCGTTGGCGGCATGTCCCGTCATACCATCAATGTCTCCAGATACTCCTGAAGATACGCTAACTCCATTTCCAACTCCTGAGTTGAAAGTTAGTGTGTCCACATCTGCAGTTCCGCCTGTTAGTGATACGCCGGTTCCAACATCTGTAAATTGGCTACCCGATAGAGTCAAATCTCCATTGGAATGAATTCCTCCGGACATATCCTCTAGTACAACATTAGAGAGGGTTGCATCTCCTGTGACTCTAATTCCATCATGATCGATATGGGAGGCTGATAGTCCGTCGATTGTGGCTGTTCCATCGATTTCAATTCCAATTAAACAATCTTCAACAGTTAATTCCTTTGCAACTAAATCTCCTTCAACTATCATGCACGATTTGGCATTTGAGATTGTAACGTTATCGAGATTTGCTGAACCTAATAGAGAAATTGTGAGGGAATCCCACACTCCTGCATTGTGTGAGCCTAGGCCCGTGGTTTGGACCGAGGACATTATTGTTGAATTGTCTGCAATCAGTGTCCCTTCGACCTCAAGCCAAAAATTCTGCATATCAACAGTTGTTCCTGGTTTTATGGTCAGTGTTGTTCCGTGACTAACAGTATAATTGCCAGTCATGGTATGGTTTCCTGAAAGTTCAACGTCTTGAGTAGTGACGGTATCACTAGCAATTACAGAAGATATCGATGAGAGTAATATTGTGGCTGTTAACAGCAATGCCCGGATTCTCATAATAACCGGTGATGCCTCATCCATCATGAACTCATTCCCTTCGAGTCTCCTACGGAGACTCTTCTTGGTCTTAGATTTCCCAGGCAAGTGGGCCTGCCCAGATTTGAACTGGGGTCTGACGGCCCCCAGCCGCCAAGTATTGGCCAAGCTAACCCACAGGCCCTTTAGCCTGGGA
>NZFU01000014.1 GCA_002689345.1 Methanobacteriota archaeon
CAAGAGTCATTGGAATACCATGAAATCGACGAAGATGGAATACGTTATGCATCTGCATTGATTGGTTGCAGTTTTGTCATTTAGACTTACCAAAGGGTACCCACTGTATTGTGTTGAACGCAGGCCCTGGCTAATCGGATGCAACTCTGATAACTCTTGTAGTGCGGTAGCCCTGAAGCATTTTCAGGTATTTTTTTTCTTGGAAATCTTGGTCTAGCGAATCATCACCGGTATCGATTCGGATTTCACTCAACCCCAATAATTTTGCAGGAGTGGCAATACCTAGGATATTTCCAATTTCGATTTCTCGCAATACTGCTGGAGACAGTTGTAAATTTCCTCTTCCAATTAGGAAACCTTGACCGCCCATAGGAGATAGTAGAAGCAATTTGGCTCCACTGTGGTTACTGATGTGCTCTAGTAGTCCTTGTTCGTTGAGGTCTTTGTGCATGATTCCATTATGCTGGATATCAATCCCCAATAATGTGGCTTCAAAACCTAATTCAAGACACATCTGTCTCAATGTTCCTCCACTTCCCCAAATAATCATCAGTTCTGGATTATCTTCAACTAAATTTCCAATATGCATGGCCATCGCTTCGAGAGTTTCGCTTTCACTTTCTCTTTGGACTTGCTCTTTTGCACCTTGCATCCAGCGCGGACTTGCAGGAGTAAACGCTTCTCCATACATTCTTACTTTCCATTCACCCTTGAGATATAATTCTTCATCCAAGTCCATCACTTCAGTTCTAGCAATCATCAAATCCCCAGTAATGAATGACCATACAACTTCGGCAGCAGATCTAGGTGTAGTTGCAAAACATCCACTATGCATTTTCACTCCACCTGGCACCCCTACTATTGGGATCTCTCTTTGGCCGAGAGCTTGAACGATATCTCTTGTCGTACCATCACCGCCAGCATATAGGAAAAGGTCAGGCTCATGTGATTTGATGAAATCAGCAGTTGAATTTGCATCGGTAGTGTTGGGGGTTTGTCCCGTTGAAGTGTATTCTCCCGGAATCCAATCTCCGCCCATTCTTCCGTCCCATGCCAAGATTTCTATCGGCTCTCTTGCTAATTCAGATAATTTTGCCAAGCATTGCATCATCCTTGGCCCCGCTCTATCTTGAGCTCCTGCAGCACGTGCTTCCGCAGCCCTTCCATCACTGCCTTTGAAACCCAGACGGCCCCCAAGGCCAGCATCTGGATTGACTATGACGGCTAGGCGCATAACACGGTCCAGAAGTTCACGATACATCAAACCGATTATTTATCACGACTTACAACGCTTAAGCATGGAGAGGCGTGTAGACGAGTTGAGTTTCGAAGGCGCTTGGGCTAAACAACTCAAGGATGAGGAGAAGGAAGTTGTACCTACTGAGAAAAAAGAAGTGAAGGTACACGAAGCTCCAAAATTCCGAGGGCAAAGAGATACAGTTGAAAATCGAACCGAAATTCGTATGACTACTAAACAACAACCTGCTCCCGAAAAGAAGCAAGTAAATGTTGTAGCAGAGCCTTCATCAAAAGAAGGAGACGACTTTGACGTCGAATGGTAATCGGCACCAATCGATTAGCATTCAGACAGCCATTCTTTACTTTCTTTAATCGCCAAGGTGAAGTGTAGTAGCGCCCCCGTAGGGGGCGGAGGCACTCACATGTCTATGATTTCAGTAACCCTGCCAGACGGTTCAGTTAACGAATACGCCGCAGGAATAACGGCTGGTGAAATTGTCATTGATATCGAGGGCCGAAAGCATGACTGCGTTGCAGCATCGGTTAACGGTGAAGAGAAAGATTTCTCGACTATGTTAGATTCAGATTGCTCTGTTGAAGGGATATCGGGATTCACAGATCAGGGAATCCATATTCTTCGACATAGTGCCGCACATTTACTTGCTCAAGCAATTACTTCCCTTTACCCCGATGCGAAACCAACAATTGGCCCAGCAATCGAAAGAGGATTCTACTATGATTTTGCTAACCTAGATGATTTTGGTGAATCGGATCTCAAAGCAGTGCAAAAGAAAATGCATGAAATCGCTCGCAGAAATATTACTGTAGAGAGAGTTGAATGCGACGAATCAGAATTGAACGACTTATTCTCATCCAATCCCTACAAGATTGAAATCATCAATGATAAGTTGGAAGATGGAGCCGGCTCCACAATTTATCGTCAAGGAGATTGGTATGATTTGTGCTTAGGACCACACGTTCATTCAACTGCTAAATTGATGCATGTCAGATTGACTTCAGTATCATCTGCATTTTGGCGTGGAGACCAGAGTAGAGAGCAATTGACTAGAATTTACGGAATCATTGAACCTACTAAGGATGCGCTCAAGGCTACTATGTCTGCAATAGAGGAAGCAAAGAAAAGAGACCATCGTAAGTTGGGTAAAGACTTGCAGTTATTCCATGTGGACGAAGATGTAGGCCAAGGACTGATTCTTTGGACACCCAGAGGCGCAATCATTCGCACCTGCCTACAGAATTTCATTTCAGAACATCTTACTCGTCAAGGATACCATCAGGTGTACACCCCACATATCGGTAAATTGGATTTGTATCGGACAAGTGGCCATTTCCCGTATTATCAAGATTCACAGTATCCGCCATTAGTTGAGAAAGACATGATGGCTAAATTGGCTAGTGAAGGATGCACTTGTGGCGAATTAGCGAACATGATGGCTGCAGGCGATATTGAAGGATACATGCTGAAGCCAATGAATTGCCCTCATCACATCAAGATATACTCTTCACAAGCTCGTTCTTATCGAGACCTTCCACTTCGGTTAGCCGAGTTTGGAACAGTTTACCGCTGGGAACAATCCGGAGAAATTTCTGGAATGACCAGAGTTAGAGGATTCACCCAAGACGATGCTCACTTATTCGTAACAGAAGACCAGATTGCAGACGAAGTATTGGGATGTATTGAATTGGTACAGGTCATCTTTGGAGCATTAGGCATGGATGATTATCGGGTTAGAGTTGGATTGAGAGATCCTGATTCGAGTAAATATGTCGGGGCTAGTGAAAAATGGGATAGGGCAGAAGAGGCTTGTCGCGCTGCCGCGAATAGCCTTGGTGTAAATTGGTCTGAAGAGCCCGGCGAAGCAGCATTTTACGGGCCAAAGATCGATTTCGTTGTCAAAGATGTAATTGGAAGAGAATGGCAACTTGGAACCGTTCAAGTGGATTACAATTTGCCTGAACGTTTCGAACTTCAGTACAAGGGTAGTGATGGAGAAATGCACCGCCCAGTAATGATTCATCGCGCACCATTTGGTTCTATGGAGAGATTCTGTGGAGTATTGATTGAACACTTTGCTGGACGCTTCCCGACTTGGCTAGCACCAACTCAAGTACACGTTCTCACAATTTCAGAAAAGCAGGTGCAATATGGCCAAGATGTCGCTGCAAAACTCAAGGCTGCAGGAATTAGAGCAGATTTGGATGATGGCGATGATACCATTGGAAAGAAAATACGAATGCATCGTAAGTTCCAGCCAGCATATATGTTGATACTTGGTGATGATGAAGCGGATAATAACACTGTTTCAATTCGTGCAAGAAATGGAAATCAGAGAGCAGGAGTAGATTTCGAGACATTTTTGAGCGAGTTACTCGAAGAAATCGATATGAAATCTGCAACACCATCTCTAGTACCCCCAAAAGATGAATGAGGATTGATAATGGGAATCACTCTGGTTAGCGAATTCAGCGGAATGGCCGTTTTAGCCATCTTAGTTTCCGCAATTTTCGCTTATCTGTTTCAAGAATATTTTATTCCACGGGGCCTATCTGGTCTCCAAGTAGCATTTCCAACAGGGCCAAAACGGTATGAGGTTCACACAGTTACCTCTGATAGATTCGAAGCCAGAACGCTGCTTAAGGCACCAGGGATGCGTAATGGTCTAACAGTATATGTGATGGCATTAACAGGTGCAATCATCCTAGGAGTTGAATGGTTATTCTATCAGATGGGATGGACTAATGGTGTGCATATGATGTCATTAGCGATGGCTTTGATTTTGATTATTGTTCCAGCAATGATTTCTACTGGCGTGTCGATGAGCACGCAAATAATTACCAGAACCGGTGGAAATAGAGCAACACTGCAAGGGGCGAGTACCTTCAGAAATGGTGTAGGAGTTTCAATCACAATATTGTGGTTTACGGCTTTACTTGTTCTATGGTTTATTATGGGTTTAGCTGAAATTGAGTTAGATCGTAAATTAGCATTGATTGGTTGTCTAGCATTTTCGCCAGGATTCATTGCCTATGGTAGAGTAATGGGGTCTTCATGGACTGCTCTAAAGGAATCTAGTAAGCAATTATCCAAAGGCGAGCCTTCAGCATTTTACCCATACAAACCCCCTGCTAGAAAGCAATTCATTTCCACCTTGGTTTGGCTGAATACCGCTGCTATGCCATTCATTGCATTCAATACTCTAGTGTCTCTAATTTTACTAGCGATTGACCCATCAATGTTTGAACATTCACAAAGAGTGTTAGATCTTCCCGAGTACAACCCCCAATCATCAATAATGGAAGAAGGAGGAGTTCTAGGATTCTATGCTATTGAATTATTTGCAAATATTTCTGAATCTGGAATTAGAGTACCTCTAGTCACCATGGTTCTACTATTTTTGTTACTCAACGTAGCCGTTATTGGATTCTTATTCGTCTATGAAGTTGCTAGGATATTATTCTTAGATATCGCTGATGTTTCTGGGAAAGGTGGAATTCGTCTAGCAGATTCTAGACTTCTCAGGAGTGAAAGAACTCAGCAAGCAAACGTGTTGAATTTCTGTTTCACGGGTTTCGCAGGTCAATCAATGCTCTTACTCGCTCTAGCAATGTTGACTTTCTGGGATTCACAATACTTACCTCAAAATGCAGAATGTGGAACATGGCAAGATTCGATTTGTCAAGTATTGAGGAAGAATGCTTTGGAAGAGATGACATGGATGTTAGCTTCAGGTGGCCAAATTGTATTCTTAGGAATTTGGGTTTTATCGCGTAGAACCGGTCAACGCTTAGAGGACATTTCATTCGATGCAACCGCTAACCAGAAGCGCATTGAATTGGAAGCGATTGAAGGTATGATATTCAGAAAGGGTAAAGAATTCTGTGATCTAATAGCCTCAGATAATTGGTCGAATGCGATGACAAAAATGGAATTATTGTACGAGGATCATGGCGAGGATAGTATCGAAGGCCTATCTTTAGTGAAACGGACTGAAGCGAGTATGGAGATGTTGATGGGCCTTGGTAGATGGGACCAAGCCGAACAGGTAGCATTGTCGTTTTTGGCATTGAGGGCCGGAAGGACTGCAGAAATAGCAAGGACGATTCTAGCGGCGGCTTCACTCGCTCAACGCGATATCCCTGAAGCAATGCCTCGCCTCGGCTTTTTGGCTGATGAAGACATAGAGTCTGCTAGACTAAAGTGGGTTACATCAATACTTGACCCTTCACAAAAACTTCCGGATTCGATTAGACCATTACTACGCTTAGACTCTATTACAAAGCGAAATATCGACCTTTTACAAAGATACAAGGATGGAATACCTGGAAGCAATATCTCTTGGAAATATAAGCCAGCATCCAAATTACATGTTTTAGGAGATATTGCTCGATTTAGACTTTGGTCTCAATCCGATATGGCACTTGACAAATTCGAAGCTTGGATTGATAAAAATGAAATCGATATGGATGAATGGCCTCATGGACAAACAGCGAGAGCGTTGCTGTATATGGATAGGGGAATGAATGCCAGTGCGATTAACATCGTTGAAAAGGCGATGAAAATACATCCGAGGCATCCTCATTTGAGAAGATTGGCCATACACCTTGCCACTCAAGGAGAATTAGAAATGCCAGAAACCGAAATTACTGGTCTTATTTGGGCAGACACAATGAGTGGTAATTGGGAGAATAATTGGAAAGAATCTCATAATGTAGTTGCAGCACCAACTATTGCAACAAAAGAAATGAAGATTCATTCATGGAATGCTAATGCTTGGACTGCGCGTAAAGGAATGGAGAATTACATCGGTGGTAAGAAAGGTTGGAAAAACCTAGATTGGTCCAATACTCCTCTTGCCAATCATCTGATTATGACTGGATTGATTACAACAGTAGGCGGGGTTCCAGTAGACCTAGGCTTACCTGGATGGATTAATTTCAAGGCATGTGAAAAGGCGAAATTATTCGACCTTTGATCAAAGTAGATTGTCGACTAATCCTTCGATGTCTTGGGTCTTTCCACAATATCTACATCTCAGTTCAAGAGGATCTCTCTTTGTAACGACCAACCTATGAGGTAAAGGCTCTCTAGGATTTGTTGTAATACAGTTAGAGAATGTACATCTTGCTACATTTACTACTTCATTTGTAAGATTGATCTCCATTTTTTCAGCTACAGTATATGCTCGAATAATTGCTACCGATGCATCAGGTGCAACCAAAGCTAACTTGTCTAATTCGTTCTGAGTTAATTCACGGTCCTCAACTTTGATGATGTCCTTTCCACCCATTTTCTTTGATGGTACATTCATTACTAGAGAAACAGGGTTTGACATGTATCCTCCTATGCCTAACATCTTGAGTACAGATAATGCCTTACCCGCCGGAACATGGTCGATAACAGTACCATTTTTAATTGCGGTAACTCTTCTCATGTTTGCTTCTTGACTCATAGAACCCCTCCTGCCTCATTTACATCTTCAGGAACCGTAACTCCAAGCAATTTACACATCAGTGCCATACGAGCAACAACTCCATTGAAAGCTTGTTCAAAATAGCAAGCATGACGAGTTGAATCAACAGATGGGTGAATTTCTTCTACCCTTGGTAATGGGTGCATTATGATCATTTCAGCCTTCGCCCCATCAAGGTCTCTTGCATGCAGTTTGTATGCACCTGCAACCTTGGTATATTCGTCTTCATCAGGGAACCTTTCCTTTTGGATACGTGTCATGTAAATTACATCAGCACTGTTTATTTGTCCGATTAAATCATCGGTTTCAACAACCTCTGCTCCATGAACTTTGAGATCAGCTACTATCTCTTCTGGCATTCGTAAACTATCCGGAGAAGCAAAGGTAACATTGCATCCAAAACGAACCAATGCATGTGAGAGTGAATGTACAGTTCTTCCATATCGCAAATCTCCTGCTAAGACTACATTCAGCCCTTCCAGAGTTCCATGAGAGCGTCGAATCGTGAAAAGATCCAACATTGTTTGAGTTGGGTGATGCCCAGCGCCATCCCCTCCGTTCATAATCGGAACCTTTGCACTATCGCATGCATATTGAGCCGCTCCTTGACGAGGGTGTCGCATTGCAATAATGTCGGTATATCCATCGACCATTTGTATTGTGTCAAACAGGGTTTCGCCTTTTACTACAGAGGAAGTTTTTACATCGCCGAGGTTGACTACATTTCCTCCTAAACGCTTCATTGCGGTCTCAAAAGACATTCTTGTCCTGGTAGATGGTTCAAAGAATAAGTTGCCTAAAATACGTCCTTGAAGTAGTGGCAAATACATCTCGCCACGCGCCACAGGTAGTAGTCTTTCAGCATCGTCAAGGATTGAAATAATCTCCTCATTTGTTAGGTCGTCCATGGTGATGAGTCCGGGCATATTGCTCCCCCTTCCAAACGAGTTGTGCCTAAGCCGACCTTGAACATATGGGCGCGACACTCCGCTTGCTTGATGAGGTATGAATGTCCCCTTAGGGACATGCGCAGAGTATTGTTGCTCATTCTTCTACTTCTCATCCCGCCGACTTGGGCTGAAGAAACCGAGTCTTGGATTGTAGAAGTCGAAGACCCTCTTGGCAACCCAATAAGCGGCTGTGAAATCATTTTGAAAGAGCCTTGGACTGGTAGTGTGTTGAGTGAACCTGCAGGTGGAATGTACCATCCTAGTGCAACATGCGATGGTTATGTTGTGATGTGGCACCCACCGGTCCCTTCATCCCAAACTACAGTTATTCTAGATGCATATCCGTTGATTGAAGATTTGTTCTCAGTTGAAGGCGCTCACACAATGCAAGTTCTTGGAAGCACTTGGGAGGTGTCGATTAGTGATGGCTTAGTCGATGCTCCAAATGGATTGCCGGTTATCTTAATCGGTGATGGAGGGAGTGCAACTCGAAGCGGCGAATCTTCGATTACTATTCCTAATGCAACAACTACATACAATTTGGAAGGTAATTACTCTGAAGAAATCATGGTTACAGCATTCCATACTGGTTCGGGGCAAACCGTTGATTGGATTGATTACAATCTCACAATTGGTGAGTATAATGGCGGCTGGATTGCTAGAGCTTTGGTAAATGGTATGCCTGTGGGCCAATCAATATGGCCTCCAACAAATTCATGGCTGGATTTACAATTGAATTCAACACAGGCTTATGGGAGTGCAAATCTTGAATTCACCTCAAATTTGTCTCCCAATGAAAACATTACAGGGATCTGGTCTGCCAATCATATATTCAATAATGGCTTAGGGTTACCTTTCATTCCAGGAGTTCATGCAGGAATAACCAGTCAGGTGGACCGTTTCCTAGACGGGGACGTAAACCAATTAGAAAATCTCCTTGAAACAATTTCATACTACAATGGTAGAGAGGCATTGTGTTGTATAATCGATGATGGAGCTGTATTGTTTGACAGTTTTAGTACAGAATCTGAAATTGATTTCTCTGAAGGAACATGGGGTTGGAATGAATCAGGAACTATTTCAGCATCACGTTCACATATTGATATGCTAAGGTTTGAAGTTCCATTCCAAAACGATTTACGACAAAAAACACCTCTTACAGTAACAACTGATGGAGATTGGCAATACCTCTCAAGTCCATTAGACGAATGGATTGATGGTTCTACTGCGAATTTCACTTTAGAACGTGACGAGTCATCAATTTCAGGATATTATACAATCACCCTAGGGCCGAATTCAGCACCTTCGGTCTCATTACAGGAAGGATATGCTTTGCCATGGGAAAACACCTCCTACGATTTTGAGGCTGTAATAGACGATGCTCCCCTTTCAATACATGATTGCGAATGGAATATTTCTGGCTCAAATACAAACCAGGGAGTCAACTTGTCATCCTTTACAATCGATTCTAGTCTACCTGTGTCTGTAAGTTGCACCGATGAAGGAGGATTGATTGGTTCCTGGAATGGTAGTTTTGTTTTGGACGGCGGTGTGCCGTGGATAAATGCAAGTGATGAAGTCCAAGAAATTCCACCTGGGATGTTTGATTGGGATTTGATGGTTGGCGATGATCATGATGATAATTTGAGAGTCTATTGGACCAGCAATAAATCAGAAGATTGGTGGTATACAGGAGATGTCCTTAGCACAACATTTTCCGCAGATTCAAATCTAAATTCAATCAATGATAATATCAGTGAGCGGCATAAGCAAAGAAACCCTGTGGAGTATTGGCTATCCGCTGAGGTTTCCGATGATGTTGGTCACAGTACAACTGGAAATTGGACAATAAGATTGAGTGATAGTTCTGGACCAGTAGTCATTCCTACCGTTGAGATGCAAGATGATGATGGAGAATGGAAAGATGCCACTTCAATCGTCAGGCCAGGGGATAAATTAAGACTTAATTTAACCCAATCTTTTGACGACCATACTTCAATTGACAAAATTAATTTTACAATTAACATTTTGAACGATGAATATAGTGATCTTTCATGGTCAGAAGCCCGTTATTGGGAACTACCTGAATTCGCTGTTGGCTATCATCAAATTAATGTCGGAGGGTATGATGAAGTTGGCAATTTAGCAGGTGCTACTATTGGAGTCGCAATATCTCCACCTATCGCTAGAGACCTTGAAATCATAGACATCAAATCTTCTTCAGTAGAGGTTGAGCCTGGCATGAATCAATTCTGGGTTACTGTACAAAATAATGGAGCTAGTACAACCGAATTTATTCTGTGTAGCGATGAGGTCTGCAAAGATTCAACTATTGCTCCATCCAGTTTCTCTCAATCGGCAACTACTATTGTATCGATGAATGTGGATTTAGATTGGTTTGAGACATTTTCTGTTGAACTATCATATCTGGACGATTCAAATCAAACAGTAGTCAAACATTCGACAAGTGAATACAATTCAGGTGTTGGTTTAGGTGGCTTAGAATTATTTGGAATTGTAACTCTGGCAGTCATTGCAATAGCATGGCTTCGTTCTCGCAACGAACCGAGATTCTGATATGCTCTACCCGTGGTGGCAGAAATATGGACGGCTTTGTTGATTTACAAGAAGCGATCAAGGCCGAGACCAAAAATCGACTGGATCGGGTTGAAAAATTGGCTGGTTATTCAGCATTCATCATGCTTGCAGCAGCGACATGGCTAGCATGGCCAACACTTCAATCCGCTTTGAATGGCGGTTCAATTACTTCAGACCTGAAGTATGCTATGGTCATCATAGCGTGGGGAATATTTGTTCAGGATTTAGGATTGATGGACAAAAAAGCGAGGTCAAGAATTGGAACAGTCACTACAATCTCTTGGTTACCAATAGCAATTGTTGGTATCTCAAATCTCGAGGGAGATATATCTCAAAAGCTTGGAATGGTCTTCCTTCTAGTCATCTCATTATGCCTATTTGCAACAAGTAGGTCCATCCTCCAAGGAGATATTTCGGTAATGAAATATCGAGCATTGATGGGCGCTCTAGGATTTGTTCTCTCAGCCTCTCTTCTTACAACAATCAGTTTTTCTGATATCTCAGCATTCATTCAACTCGGCCTTTGTGCAATAGGTCTCACCTTAATCGTAATCGATTGGTTTGGAAAGGATGAAAACCGTGCACTTAGAAAAGAATTTGATGTAAGATTGAATATTCTTGAAAACAGAATTTTGATTCTAAAAAGCGAAGGGTCCGCTGTTGACCAAGCTGCTAGTTTGATAATGACTGCAAGGGAAGAAGGGCATCGAGACCCTGTATGGGGAATGCGCTTACTGGATGAAGCAGAAGAGGACATAGAACGCTCACTTTCTCTTGCAGGAGATGTTGAAGAAATCAAAGCAGACTCACTTAATTCAGTTGAGACCGCAGAGGAAATCGCACCTATTGTCAAGCGCCCAAGAAAGGCTTGGGATATGGGGCAAAGAGAAGTTGAATTGGGTAGTTTGAGGGAAGGAGAAGCTCTATTCCGTCAGGCTAAGAAACGCGCAGGTGAAGTCATTGAATGGTGGCAAAAGGCAGAAGAGGCGATTAGAGAAGGCTCGGCTTTACTTGCAAAATCTAAACATCCACAAGAAAGTCTAGAGGAACTATTAGCAGATGCGCGTAAAAAACTCAATGCTGAGAAACCAAAGAAGGCTTACGAATTTGCAATAGTAATCCCTGAGCAATTATCCGCATCTGGAGATGCGATGGTTATTGCTGAAAAGGCAGTAAAAGAAGCTGCTAGGATGTTGAAATCTGCCGATGGAATCAACAAAGAATTACTTGAAGAGAGATTGGATAATGCCGAAGTCGAATTGGAACAAGGAAACCATGCTCAGGCTAAGGGGCTATCGGATGGAATCGTTAGAGAAATAAATGCTGAAAGAGAAGCAATGGACGATGTTCGTAGGGCACTTAGACAAAAAGTACACTTAATTTCAAGATGGTCTGAAAGAGAAGATTCTGCAGATTGGGATTCAAGATTAATCGAAATCGAAACATCGGTTGATTCTCTAGAATGGACACATGCAGCAACCTTGCTTGAAAGACTCACAAAAGATCTGGATGCACAAGGCAAGGCCAGTGACGAAGCGAGTGAATTACTGAACTTCGTTTTGGATGAATGGAATGTCCTTAGAAATCAATGTGATGCTAGCGGAATAAAGGTCGATGATGAAGATAGAAGGTCTACTGATGAGGCAATCGGTATAGCCACTGAAGCTCATAAAGCGGGACGTATAGATGAATCGTTGGAGTCATTAGGTCTAGCAGATGGATTCATGGAAAAGTTAAGACGCAGGGTTTGATTATTGCATCTTCTTTTTCATTTCACAAGCCTTACACACTTCTCCGCTACACATTTGCCCACATTCGGGGCAATTGATTGGACTGACTGAATTCAAACTACTTCCTGCCATAGCGTGTAATTTCTTCACATCATCAGCCATTCTAAGCAATCCGTGGCGAGTTCCAGGAACGTCTGCTTCCATCATAGCCACAGTTTCACGGTGTCTAAATCTGAGAGCGCCTTCTCCATGCGGACATTCTTCGTGATGAATTGGAAGATTTCGATGTAAGGCATACAAGTGAATTTCTTGTTCAGGGACCCATCTTAGTGGGACAATTCTTGGCGCCATACCTTCTAGTGGAGTATTGGTGTGTGGGGCTAGACGTAGAGTCCTTTCAAGATCTCCATTTTGCATATTCATCATAATTGTCTGAGCCATATCATCGAGGTTATGGCCAAGGGCGATTACATCGGCATTAACTCTGGTAGCAAGGTGATTGATTCCTTGTCGCCTAAACACTCCACAATATGAACAAGGAGTCTTTTTGTCTCCAGTCTGAATAATTTTACTTGCAACCTCATCCATCTCTTTGAATCCTAATTCTGGATAAGATACCGTTTCGAATTGAATGCCCAAATCCTCACACAATTGTCTAGCGCATTCTAAGGAGGGGGGGCGGTATCCTTCAATGCCTTCGTCCACACAACCACCGATGATTGTAACATCTCTTCTTTTGCTGAGATTTTCATGGATACGTTCTAGCAGAACTGCAGAATCTTTTCCTCCAGAAATTGCTACAAGGATTGTAGTATGTTCTCCTTTTGGGAAAACTAATTGCTCGCGTAGAGCCTTGGAAACTTTCTTTCTTACACTTTCAGCAAGATGCGCTCCACACATCATTCTGCCCGAATATACCTGGTGATGAATCGCCGGGTTACGACACTTATCGCAACTAGGGACTTCGAACAGGTCGGCCATGGTGATTCCACGAGGTTCTAGGCTTGAGGTCAACGGTTGAATTATTCAATTGGAAAATCAAATTTTCAATTGGAACAAAATGAGAACTATTCGGCGCTTAACAAAAATCTAGTTGGCAAAATCAAACTACTCCACAAATCGCCCTACGGGCGTTGTGGAAAGCCAAACTTCTTGAAGCCGGTTTCAACCTGAACCCACTTGAGCGCGCATGATGCAACGAATTCTGGCCGGTTTTTCAGCCCTACCAGGAGTTGACCAAACATACATCATTTCTCGACGAGATGGTTTGGTCGCTGCGGTAGGAAAGAGAGGTCGTACACCAATGGTTGAACATGCTACCCAATTAGTACAGGCGATGGAAAGACTTGGACAAAGTCCGAGTGTTGGAAGAGGTTTGGAAATTTGGACCGAAGACAAAGGAATGTATCTTCTCACTCGATTGAGTGAAGATGCAAGTTTGATCATCTCGGGAAAAAAGGGTGGCAGGATAGCTAGGTGGCGACACGCCGTTGAATGTGATGTTGAAATGCTGAACTCAGTGATGAGGTGACGGACATGTTCGATCTACCATATGGTATGCCAGTTGATAACGAAATCGATGTGAGTGACGGCTCAATAATGCCATTTGAAAATGGTTCAATTACGACTTATTTAGGACGTAGGTCCACGGCTAGCGGACATCGAATTGTTCGTGCTGGTAGAGTTGTAGGGTGGATTGCTGAACCTGCTAAAGGCAAGGTTTTGCTTTGCGGTGCTGCTGCAAAAGCGCGAATTGAAGAGTTAGAAGCAGACCCTCATCGACTGATTGCAAAAGCGTGGTCACAATCAGCATTAGGCTCTGTAGCCGAAGTGGTCCCAGAAGCATTTGAACACAGTGCTGACATGAGGGGCTTATTGGGCACAGGAGATTCACTTGAGAGATTATTGTCTAGGGACTTATCTGCAGTTCTAGCAGCATTAGTTCAACGCCCAGAGGTTCGAGGTGGCATTGCAGTCGATTCTGGAATGCTAATCGATGATGCTGGCGATTTACCTTCAAGCGCAGACGCTTTAGCGGTTCAAGTCGGTGAAACATTGGCTGGAAGAAAGGCGATGGCTAGCGATTTAGGTCTTGACGGAGCAGGCCATTGGACTTTGCATACAGGAGACGGCTCATTGTTGCTAGCTGAGGCTGGCGATGTTGCAATGGCAATTTGGACTGAAGCAGATGTTGATCATGGCAGACTTATCAGCCAAATAGCAGCACTGATGGATGGGCAAATCGATGCGATGGGATCCAAAGGAGAAGCCCTAACAGATGGCCATATCGTTAGAGAAGGCAGAGGAGGTACCGATGCGATTATTTCGATGCTAACCACTGCTGTTGAGGAAGGACTGACTGGTCATTTAGCCGCAGGAAAATCATCCAAAGCAATCCGTGTTGCTTTGGTAAAAGGGGTTCCTGTTGCAATGCAAGCTCCTGGTCAAATGAAAATCGTCCAAGCGATGAATGCTTTGTGTGAATCTCGAAGAGTATTAGCCTTACATAGACTTCCAGTAGGAACAATACTCGGTCAAGAATCTGGAAATGTTCCAGATTTCAATCTAGCAACATTTTGTGATGAATTATCTACAACACGTACTCGTTCAGAATCTCGTCAAACATTGATTAAGCAAACGATGAACCAATTATTCGGATTTGAAATAGATCTTCTTAGGTTGCGTAAAGAGAGAACAAGGTACGAATTCGAGATTTCAATCGCAACACCTTCTGAAGGTCTTGCAACTATCGATACATCAACTGGTATCGATGACGGATTGAGGAGAAAACTTGAGAAATCAGAATTACAATTATCAGAGGCGAATCAAGAAATTGCTTCTCTGAAGGTATCTCTTGAATCAGCAATGAAGGCAGAAAATGCTGCTAAGGTAAATGCAAACGAAGCAAATAGACATACGTCGGACATTCAAGAGAAAATCGCATCATATAATCGCACAATCGACCAATTACAACTCGACTTATCATCTGCTCAAGCAGCCTCAGAGAATTCAGAATCTCGAAGCGACAGACTATCTAAGAGAATTAACGAATTAGAACATCAGTTAAGCGAGAGAGCAATTGAATTAGCTCGCATACTAGGAGATAGTAAAGCAAGTTCTGAATTATCCAATCAAATTGAAGAAATGGCAACTAAAGAAGCAGCCCTCTCTAGCGATATCGATTCACACTCTGCAACTTTAGCAAGCATTCGTTCTAGAATCGATGATGACCAACGCCGTCAAAGGATGATAGAAGAGCAAGTCGAAGCAGCGAGAGACAGACATCGAAGAGCACAAGGCGAGTTATCCGAATTAGAATCAAAAATTAGTGATGCTCAGTTGAGTTTGAGACAAATTGAGGCTGAATCAAAGGTTACAAGAGATAGAACTCAAGAAGACCGTACTAGATTGAATGAGCAAGAGAATAGAGCCTCTATGATTCAATCTGAGATGCGTGAATTGATGGATGAAAGGCGCCAGGTATTGAAAGAATTAGGAGATTTAGGGGCTAGGAGAGGGCAGGCTGAAGCTGAGTTGTCCAACTTATTGGACCAAGCAGAAGCACTCGCTCTTGCTCACGAAGAAGCGCTTTCAGATATCAAAGAGGCCGAATTACTACGAGCCAAATTATCTGAAGAGCCACTGGCCCAAGCACTGCTAGAAGATGGCGCACAATTCGATGGATTAGGACCTGTTCTAGAACGATTAGAACATGCTAGAACTCTAGGCTATTCCGTATCGCTACTGGACCGTGCAGTAGAACGCGCATTACAAGTGATTCAGGGATGTGTAGATCATGTTGCCACTACTCCACGCCACCTCCTTTCAACTGAAGTGATGTCTCTATTAGAGAGACAAGTGCCTCAAACTGCTGGAGCAGTTAGAGGATTAGCGAGGTGGTCTGTGCAGCAAAGATTAGAACACCAACTCGGTGAAACAGTTACAAATCTGGTTTTGGATTTAGAAAATCTGTTAGAAGATTATGACCGTTCGATTACTATGCTTAGAAGAATAAGAAATGTCCTTGAGCAACTAGAAAAACTTGGAGCACCTTCCGAGCAAGTTCAAGCATTAATCAATAATACTCGAAGACCAGAATCATTACCAGTTCTTGCTCGTGAAACACGAGCACTAATTCAGAAGGCTCTCGATGACATCCATCTCGAGGCTGATATGCGAGATGCAGGATCTGCAGTCAAGTTAGAAGCAACGACAAGTGCTTTGGATGAATTGCTTACACAACTAGATGCTAGTGGATTTGTAAATGGTGAAGTTCGGGGAGCTTTATGGGATTTCAAGCGTGAAGGCCTACTTCCATTCGAGAGAGATTCCTTACCTGTTGGTGAAAGAGAACCAGTTAACGAAGCAGCCATTGAACAAATGAAAGGCGAATTAATTGATGAAGAAGTAGCAGTAGCAGTCGATGTAAGTGAAATCACTGAAGAATGGGAAGAATTGTCAACTCCAGTAGAAGATGAAGAATTACAAGCAGAAGAGGGCTCCAATCCATTATCTCTTGATGATGAAAGAGCATCTTTAGAAGAAGAATTAGCAAGATTAGATGCTAGGTGGGAAAGAAGAACCGACCCAGTAGAATCAGCAGAAGTAGCAGATTCAGCATTGGATGAACTTGAAGATTCTCTAGATGGAATCGATCTTTGAGGCGATAATGTGAATCCGCAGTATCCATTATGGATTGAAAAAGTCATATTTTTGGTATTGATTGGTTTATCAGTATATGGTGGAATGCTTCTACAAGACTATCTTTCAGGAGCCTTATTATGGATTAGTTGGCTTTGTATAATGCCAATAGCAGTGCTTGTAATTACAGAAGGGATTGGACGAACTGTACAATCTGTGTATCTGAAGTAATCATTCACGTACAGTGAATGAGGACTCTATCAGTCCCCAGAATCTTTGCCAAGGCACCACATAGCGTAATAACGCCATAATTCCCAAGAACAATAGTGCCGAAATCACCAACCCATACGTCAGCGTCAATTCGATAGATTCACCAACCTGTGATGCCCATTGCGAACCGGTAATACCGCTTACCCAATTAAGTAACACCGAATGGAATCCTAAAGCGATAGTAGTAGCAACCACCGTCAATGAAAGGAAGATAGCAGTATGTCTAAGATGGCCATTCAGAAGGTTATCCATTTGAGCAACATACTCTGGGTCTCTCTTACACGATTCAGGAAGTCGATATGCGTATTCTAATTGACGAATTACTCCAAACGCAGATTCTTGGAATACCATCATTAAACAAGCGATTAGAATCAAAGAAAATTGTTCAGCAGTAACAAGACCAAACACAGTAGGGTCTGAAACAATCACTTCCAAAGTACTGAGTTGTGCGCCGTAACTTCCTAACTGAGAACGAATTAATGGGAATGTCAAAATTGCGTGAACTCCAAGGAAAAGTAAGGTGAATCCTATCGACCAAGCAACACCTCTACGAGAAAGCCCCCAAATCCCTTTGGTTCCTGTGATGATTGGTAATAGGTAGAATGTCAGAATAATAAATGAAAGCATCATCAGGAGAGGCCACTCTAGAAGTTGTAAAACATCAGTTCCAGGAGCACTCCAACCATCGCTGATAAGTTGCCAAGCATAGCCAAATACAAATCGACCGGCTAATACTAGAATCAAGGTAATGATGAATCCAAGTTTTACTCTTTGCTGGAATTTAGGGGTCTGGAAAGCGAGTAATGCCATAGCACCACCTAATCCTAGTCCCAGTCCCATCGGGACATAGAATCTAGCAAGTCCGTCATTTCCACTTCCGGTTAACCAATCACCGAGTGGTAGTTCAGTACCAAGTCCAGATTCAAGCGTATCGAATAATTGAGTGTGGTCTATACTTCCTACCACATATGTTGAAACAACTTCAAGGTACATCCAAACAAGGGCCAAAGTCGCTAGAACTTGTAAGGTGACAATTTGCCACTGAACACGTAATTGACGCAGATGCAGTGAACGTGCGCCTTCGCCTTGAGGAGTTACTTCGCCTGCCATGTCATCACCTCAGTATCCTCTCACCTGCAGTAGAGCCTGTGACAGATCCATGTCCGGCATCCAATCGATAACTTGGCTACCGAAACCAGCCAAGGATGTTAGTCTGTTTTGTCTTTCAAGTTTGAGAACTTCGTAAGACATTCTAGGAATACGACTTACCAGTCGTTCAAAGTCAATGGAAGATGGAGATAGCACAGTTACTTCATGGCCACGCCCTACTAAGTCCCTTACTGCAGATGGCACGGTTCCATCACCTTCACATGATGAAATGATAAACACAGGACTTCCTCGACTAAATCTTGCTGCAAGACTGTTAGTAACTGCTTGTAGAGGCATAGTCCCTCTTGGTGCGACACCTGCAAGCGAGGATAATATCTTGAAATACTGCTTATCCCCTGTATCGGGAGGTAAGAATGACAATTTCTCATCATAGATTGTCAAAGAGACAGAATCACGCCGCTGAATAAAGAATGAAGCAAGACTTGCAGCAGCTACCGTTCCCATCTCCAATGGATTCTTCAACACAGTACCAATTCTAGCAATATCTCTACTATCAAGAATGATGTAAAGGTCGGTAACAGCATCTCGACACTTTTCGTTGATCATCAAATCTCCAGTACGTGCGAATGCTTTCCAATTGATATTCTTGAATGGGTCTCCTGGAACATATTCCCTTAACGAATAGAATTCTGTACCAGGTCCCGGAGTTCTAAGAGTAGTAGCACCAGTGTACATCTTTGCAGTTCTTGAACGAATAAAAGCCTCTTCAACATCACGAATTTGAGGGAAAATGATGATGTCTGAATGGTGGTCTACATACATTTCATCGACTGAAAGGTTGAATGTATTTCGATATCTTAGAGATACAGGTCCGATTGAGTAATGTCCTCTAAGGGGGCAGCGTAGAACGTATCTGATACGTGCGCTTTCTCCAGGTTTTAGGTTGAGTCGCATTTGATTGAGACCACTACGTAATTTCATCTCATGAGGAACGTTATCATAGACTTCAAGTTGCTGAGTCTTTCTTCTACTTCGATTGGTTACAAGTAATTCGACATATAGGTCATCACCTTTGTACAGGTTATCTGCAGAGAGGGTTCTCTGCACTTCAACATCACCATGGCCACTAACCCAAGAATTCACCACGATAAACGCGATGAATGCTAGTCCAAGAATCATCATTTGATGATTTGAAATCATCATACCGATTAGAATTAAGGCGATTCCGCCAGTGAAAGTAAATGCTGCTTTACGTGTCCACATCTAAATCACCTTATGTCCGCCCCCAGACCTTTATTCTCTTCACAATTGCAACGGTCTGTTCTAATGAATAATTACGGTTCTCAAATACGAATTTTACCAAAACCGGGTCACTGATCATACTCTGTAATTCTCTAGCAGGTAAAGAATCAAACTCTTCTCTGGATAATCCGTTTTGGTTTCTAACCTTCGAGAGGAAAACCTGTTTGATTTTATTTGATTTAGCATAGTAAGTATACCGATTAGCATCGCCAAATCCATAGTAAATGATACTGAATACATGGCGCCATGGTTCAGGGTCCTTCTTTTTGAGAAGCACACCTTCGAATGCGATGAATAGAATTAGGAATAGAAGAAGCATTGCCAATCCTTCACCTGTGAAATAAACCAATAGGAAATATACGGTGTTATATGATTCAGATGCTAGATTTGGCTGAATATGTCTGCTTTCATCAAAGATTACCATAGCGTTAGGAGCCACTCCTGGAACATCTGAATTAACGCCCACTCCTGGGGCATCTTTGTCGATATCTCCAGTATCTAGTAACGAATCTGCGATGTAATCCATCGCCCACTTTTTGTTATCATTCTTAGGAATTGGTTTGTCCGCTTTACCATATTCTCCATTATTGTAGCCTTCATAATCGTAAAGGGCGTTAGTCAGAGCAGAACCATCTGCGATAAATGTAATTCTTCCACCTTGAAGGAAATTACAATCCTGAGTAATACAGACTTCTATTGATAGATTGAATTGACCCCAAAGGTCAGGTGTCTCTGAATTTTGTTCAGCGCCAACCCATATTTCTCCATCTCCATTAACATCAATAGTTGCTTCAGCAGAAGTTACCGCTCTAAGTTCAGTTGCTCCCATTCCAGTTTTAGCATTTTGAATTACATCGATTCCAGTAATGTTGTTTAGCAATACTTGGTAAGATGCATTGTATTGAATTTCATTATCCTTCCAATGTTGTTCACAAACACCAGCCTTGGATTTTGACATTGCAACTCCATCATATAATTTGCAAATATGTGCACCATTATCTAATACAGACCAACGACTATGGTTCTCTAAGGTGGAAGTATCAAGTTTCGTGCCATCCATTCCACAAGGAGATTCTTGTACGCACATCCACACGAAGTTATAATCCAGTTCAGTTACATACACCGTATCATAAAGTTGAACACCTTTGAATTTGACTCCAAAGGCTTCTGCAATAGATGATGAATAACCAAAATCATCCATTACCAATACATCTCCACCTGCGAATACAAACTCCTTGATCGCATCTACTTCAGCAGGCGAATAACCATCCTCTGATGCAAAAGTCAGGAATCCATCCGATGAAAATTGAGGCAGAGAAATGGTGTCTCTTTCGACACCTGCAATGATGAATGTTGTATTTGCAGGGTCTTCGATATCAGCTAACAATAGTGGCGAGGAAACTAGCGATTTCGTTTCAATTCCCATGTCGTTAATGTCTTGGCGGAATGCAGACATATCATCCCAATCATCATCATAGGCTGATTGACCATCCTCATTGCCGATATTGACAACTTGAGATACCACTGTTGAAAGGAGCATTATGAGGACAAACCAGAATGCGATTTGGAGACCGATTCTTCTCCTATTTATCCGCGGCTTGTCGTCCATTCAATCACCCCTAGTACAAGATACAGACAACCGACGCTATCATGTGGGTTTAGAAGGTTGTGGACTGATGATAATCAGTTGCTCATCGTCTTAAGACGATACGTGCCCCGATTTGCGAGATTTCTTGGGCTGGAACGTGGCAAAAACCATCTTCGCTTGGCCAAGGGAGTTTTGTCACATCGATATCCGAAATAACTTCAACTAAAATCTCAGTAATCTCACCACTTCTTGGCTCGATAATAATGTCGGCTAAATGGCCAAATAATTCGCCATTTACATCAACGACATCACGTTTGAGAAATTCTCCGCTGAAACTCGACATTGTTAGTCTCCGCTCCTACATGCTGTGCAATTACTTAGGCCACTTCAATCAACCGGCGAAAAAGCCCGCTCACATCGATTCCATGCCAAAACCAGTGTCGCGCGAACGCTTGATATTGGATAGACCAGATGTCAGCCTTTCTTCCATCTTGGAATAATATTCAAGCATTTCAGGTGTCACTGTTGGACGAACTCGAGAAATTGCATCTTCAAAGTGGCTCTTAGTGACCTTCTTTTTATTTGCACGCATTGCAATTAATGCAGCTTCTCTACACACCGCTTCAATATCGGCTCCTGTAAATCCATCCATTCCACCCAGTACATCCTTCATTGAAAATTTAGAGAGCGGCATTTCGGATGAATGAATATCCATTATCACTTCTCTTGCTTGTCTATCCGGAGGTGGGACGTGGAGAACTCGTTCGAATCTACCGCTTCGCAATAGAGCGGGGTCGATCATTTCAGGTCGATTGGTTGCAGCGACGATAATCACACCATCTAAACTTTCAACACCATCCATACTAGCAAGTAATTGATTCACAACTCTATTTGCTACATCAGAACCACCGCTCTGTGAATTAGAAGAACGCATACCTGCAATTGATTCAAATTCATCCAAGAAAATTATCGAAGGCGCTGATTGCTTTGCTTTCTTGAAAATCTCTCTAATCGCCTTTTCAGATTCTCCAACCCATTTAGAGATTAATTCAGGACCTTTAATCGAAATAAAATTGGCTTTTGCTTCATTTGCAATCGCCTTGGCCAATAGGGTCTTACCAGTTCCCGGGGCACCGAATAATACAATTCCACGAGGAGGTTTAATTCCGAAGTGATCGAATAGTTCAGGTTTGGTTAGAGGCCACTCAACACTTTCTTTCAGCCTGTCCTTAATCTCGGTTAATCCACCAACACTTTCCCATGATACATCTGGA
Organism: Methanobacteriota archaeon; assembly: GCA_002689345.1. Lineage (GTDB taxonomy): Archaea > Thermoplasmatota > Poseidoniia > Poseidoniales > Poseidoniaceae > MGIIa-K1. Next base: position 22,195 of record NZFU01000014.1, read on the forward strand.
ATTTCGACATAAATCTCTCTCAGAGCACTCGGTTCAATCTCACGAATTGCTAAACGGAAATCGTCCATACGAACTTCCATCTTCTCAAGTACTTCAGGAGGTATTGTTTCTTCTTCCAAATCTATTTCTGGAAGATATCGGCGCAAAGCCTTCATTGCAGACTCACGAACTAATGCAGCGAGGTCGGCCCCAACGAATCCATATGAATTCTCAAGGACCCAGTCAACATCAAAATCATCTGCAATAGGCATCTGTCTAGTATGAACATCGAGGATTTCTTTGCGGCCTTCTCTATCTGGAACTCCAATCTCAATCTCTCTGTCAAATCGACCAGGTCTTCGTAAAGCAGGGTCCATTGCGTCTCTTCGATTGGTCGCTCCTATGACAATGACATTATCTCGTCCTTGCATACCATCCATCAAAGTAAGCATCTGCGCGACAACACGACGTTCTACTTCTCCACTAACGTCTTCACGTTTTGGACAGATAGAATCGATTTCATCAACGAATACAATTGCAGGTGCATTGTTTGCAGCTTCATCGAAAATCTCTCGTAATTGTTTTTCAGATTCGCCATAATATTTCGAAATTATTTCAGGTCCGTTAATTGAAGTAAAGTGTGCATTTGTTTCAGTAGCTACTGCCTTAGCAATCATTGTTTTTCCAGTTCCAGGTGGACCGTGCAACAAGACACCTTTAGGAGGATCAATACCCAATCGGCGGAAGAGTTCAGGATGCTTCAAAGGTAATTCAATCATCTCTCTTACTTTCAATAACTGACTACCAATGCCTCCAATATCTTCGTAGGTTATTCCTTGAGATTGCCCTACATCACCATCATCTATCGCTTCATCTTTGATTACAATATCTGTATCTGAATTGACCTGAACAATTCCTTTAGGAGTTGTTTGTAGTACAGCGAATGGCAATGCTTCAGCGAATAATGTCATTCCAGGAATAAAGATTCTATCACCTGCTACAACAGGTCGCTTGTTTAATCCTCTACGTGCAAACCCTTCAATGCCAGGTCCAAACTTTACTTTCTGCTTGTTTGCCATTACTGGAGATAATACCAACTTTGTACAAATCTTAGCGTCTACCTTGGATACAGTAACTCTGTCTCCTAAACTAACGCCAGCATTTTTTCGAATAATCCCATCGACTCTGATTATGTCCATCTTAGCATCTTCGGGGCGACTTCTCCAATAGATAGCAGCCGTAGAACGATTGTCACCTTTAATCTCAATAATATCTCCTGGTTTCAAGTCTAAGCCGTTCTCGCCGCTAATGCGTGCTCGGCCGTGACCTACGTCGCTTGGTATAGCCTTTGAAACCTTCAATGTGATTGATTCAGTATCCTTGTCAGACATGGTTGACCCCTCCGGGTGATGTATCTTCACACTAGGTATCACTTTAATCCACGCATCCAACTACAAGGCAAGGATTCATGTTCTCTATCCTAAACGGACGGCCATGACGCACGTCTTGGAGACCGGTCTCGAATTTTTAGAAAGCAGCAATCCTGGTGACCTTCCGAAGGTTAGAGGATACAATATCATCAATGGACAATTAACAACATCTTCTGATGGATCTACATTCATCAGTAAGAATCCAGCAATTTTAGTTGATGAATTAGGCGAATTTCCATTATCCACAAGGGACGATGTGCACGATGCTATTGCAGCAGCTCGTAATGCATTGACAGGTTGGTCAACAACCCCTGCGCCAACCCGTGGCCAAATTATTGGTAATATGGGCCGACTATTGATGGAGCATAAGGATGCAATAGTTGCCTTAGAAACCCGTGAAATTGGAAAGACTCTCAAAGAATCAGCAGGAAGTGTTCAAGAAGCGATTGACACATGCTTGTTCTTCCAATCCGAAGGTAGAAGATTATACGGTCAGACTGTAAATTCAGAACTACCAGATAAGGAATTATTCACCTATCGCAGACCGTTAGGAGTTTGCGGAATTATCAACGCCTGTAATTTCCCTGCAGCAGTTCCATTTTGGAAAATGATCCCTGCTTTAATTTGTGGAAACACATGTGTTTGGAAGAGCCCACAGGACGCTCCACTTCTATCATTTGCATTAGCTCGAATCATGCACCAAGCAGGATTACCTGATGGTGTAGTAAATCTGGTACATGGAAAAGGAAGTGGCGCAGGACAATTCATCGTCGATGCTGTCGATGAAGGCCTAATCAACAAAATTTCCTTCACTGGAAGTACCGAAGTTGGTAAGGCAATCGGAGAGGTCTGTGGACGAAACTTAGTATCTTGTAGTCTTGAATTAGGCGGAAAGAACCCATTGGTAGTAATGCCTTCAGCAGATATCGATAACGCAGTAGAAGGCGCTTATTGGGGTGGATTTGGAACAGCAGGTCAACGTTGTACAAGCCTTGGAAATTTAATCATCCATGAATCGATTTATGACGAATTTATGGAAAAATTGTTGGCTAAGGTCAAGAGTACAAGGATTGGAGATTCATTAAAGCACGAAAATGTGCTTTATGGCCCAATGCTTTCAGAGAAATATGCAAAGGATTTCCTCAAAGGATTAGAGATGGTTGAAGCAGACGGTGCAACCAAGTTGTGGGGCCAAGGCAGAATCGAAACAGGCAATGCTCCTGATAATTTCTTAGGAACTCCTGAAGATGGTGTGTATATGTGGCCACACGTTTACGCAGATGTCACAGAAGATATGAACTGCTTCCATGAAGAAGTGTTTGGACCTGCTATCACAGTTGTGAAGGCTAAGGATTTCGATCACGCTCTACATCTAGCAAATGCTTCACCATATGGTCTATCGAGTGCTATTTACACAAATGACCGTCTTGAAGCATACCGCTACAAGATAGGGATTAAGGCGGGAATGACGGGTATTAACAATTCAACATCTGGTGCTGAAGCCCACCTTCCATTTGGAGGAGTAAAGGGTAGCGGAAATGGAACTCGCGAATCGGGGATTTGGGTCATTGAAGCCTATTCATATTGGCATGCTGTAAATGATGAATTATCAGGTAAATTACAACTCGCTCAAATGGATGTTGACGAAATCGAGATGGTTGAAGCTGAAGTCGACTACACTTCACTAGCGTGAACATCTGCCGAACAGGTCAAAGACCCCATGGTCTGTGGCGGGGACTATCCGCCCCCTAAGGGGGCGCGGTTGGTGTACCTAATGGGCGACGGACTCAAACTTCCAATGTTAAACGGCTTGGGGCGAACCAATAGAATTGACAATTGGTGGGCGCAGCCTGCAGTGATGGCTACCGGACTAATTTTGGCAATGGTCTGGACATTTTGGAGAGTAGTATTTTTTTCAGATCATATCGATTACAATATCGATGGGGCACATGTCATTTCGCCAATGTTTTCGCCCAATGTACTGGAATGGGATATGTTCTCAGGATGGGACCATCCTTCCTGGGTAAATGCCGCAGTTCTGATTTTGTGGATCCCATTTTCGTTTAGAGGCACTTGCTATTACATGCGCCGAGTCTACTACCGAACTTTCTTTGCAAGCCCTACGGCTTGCTGGGTAGACGAGCCTGAAATCAACAAGAAGATAGGATACAAAGGAGAGAAGAGATTGTTCATTGTCAACAATTTACATCGGTACTTCCTGTATATGGTAATTCCAATTCTTCTAATCAAGTGGTGGGATATAACCCATACAATGGCCTTTGATAATGATGGATATGGTCTATCTGGTGGAACAATTATTCTAACGGTTGAAGCGGTTTGTTTGACAATGTATGTCACTTCATGCCATGCTTTGAGGCATCTTGCAGGCGGAATGCTTGACCGTTGGGTTAGTGGAATTTCAAAAATCCGAGGCACACTATTTTCGAAGATTAGTATAATCAACCGAAGCCATGGATTCTGGTTCTGGGTTTCTCTAGTGTTTGTATTCGTTGGAGATGCTTGGACTATTGCAGTTTCAAAAGGCATCATTAATGATTTCAGCCTTATTCTGATAGGAGGTGCTTGATATGACTGAAGAATTTACATCTCACGAATATGATGTTATTGTAATCGGCGCAGGAGGAGCCGGTCTTCGTGCTGCTATTGAAGCGGCAAGAAGTGGTGCTAAGACAGCAATAATCACCAAGTCTCTACTTGGAAAAGCACACACTGTAATGGCAGAAGGTGGCTGTGCTGCTGCTTTACAAAACGCAGACCCTCGCGATGGCTGGAAAGTACATTTCCATGACACTATGAAAGGAAGCAAATGGCTTGCTAACTGGCGTATGGCTGAGTACCATGCCAAAGAAGCACCCGATAGAGTCAGAGAATTGGAACAATGGGGTGCTGTATTCGATAGAACTCCTAAGAATTTAATCAATCAGAGAAACTTCGGTGGGCACACATTCCCACGTCTTGCCCATGTCGGTGATGCAACAGGACTCGAATTGATTCGAACTTTACAAGAAAGAGGAATTCATGAAGGCATTGACATGTTCACAGAATATACTGTTCGCCATCTTCTCAAAGAAGGCGATAGAGTAACTGGCTGTGTAGCATATACTCGTGTAGATGGTGATTTCCATGCATTCTCTGCAAAGTCAGTAGTTCTAGCAACTGGAGGAATCACCCGATGCTGGTCGGTTTGCTCTGGGTCTTGGGAATATACTGGAGACGGCCATGCTCTAGCACTTTGGGCAGGAGCTGAACTGCGCGACATGGAGTTCGTGCAATTCCATCCTACCGGCATGGTTTGGCCACCATCTGTCAGAGGAATTCTAGTTACAGAAGGTGTACGTGGTGAAGGAGGCCGTTTGACTAATTCAGAAGGTAAGCGGTTCATGTTTGACTATGTTCCTGAAATGTTTGCAGGCGACCATGCTGCTACTATCGAAGAATCAGATCAATGGGTCGAAGAAGTTGTTAGCGGTAAACTTGCAACAGTTCGCCGACCTCCAGAACTTCTAACCCGTGACGTTGTCGCTAAGGCAATCAATAGTGAAGTTAAGGCAGGCAGAGGTAGTCCACACGGGGGAGCATTCCTAGATATTTCACATCGCGGCGAAGAAGCAATTCTCGCTAAACTACCATCAATGCACCATCAATTCAAGGAATTAGCAGGTGTAGATATTTCCAAAGAAGCAATGGAAGTAGGTCCAACCGCTCACTATGTAATGGGCGGTGTACGCGTCGATGCAGATAGTCAGGAGACCACGGTTTCGGGCCTATACGCTTGTGGAGAAGTCGCTAGCGGTTTACACGGAGCAAACAGACTAGGAGGCAATTCATTGTCTGACTTAATCGTGTTTGGTAAAAGAGCGGGTGAGTATGCTGCAAAGCGTGCTACAGACCTAGCCCAGCCAAGTATCGATGAGGGCCAAGTTCAATCTGCAATCGAAGAGATGTTAGCGCCACTCGAGAGAGGAGAGGGTGAGAACCCGGGTCGAATCTATGACGAAATGCGTGATATGATGCAAGAAAAAGTGGGAATTATTCGTCTAAAGGATGAATTAGAAGCTGCTTTAGATGACCTTAAACAATTTTCACAGAGAGAACAAAAGTGCTATCCTGGAACTAGTAGGAAATACAATTCAGGTTGGCATCAAGCACTCGATCTCAAGAATATGGTAGATATTTCTACAGTTGCAACTTTAGCAGCACTCACTAGAGAAGAAAGCCGTGGAGGGCATACTCGTGATGATTTCCCAGGGCATGAAGATGAGTACTGGGGTAAAACTCTCAACATTTGCTGGATGGAAGATGGTGAAATCAAGATACGTCAAGAGCCGGTTGAAGAAATGAGAGGCGACCTCAAAGACGCAATCACGGAAGTAAAGACCATGATTGCTGATAGAGCAGCTGAACAAGGAGGCGGAAACTGATGTCACTCAAAGGTAAGAAACAGAAATTCAACGTTCTTCGTGGTGAAGGTGAAGATTCCAAACTTCAAGAATATGATTTGGAATTGGATGAAGGTATGGTCGTTCTAGATTGTATGCATCGTATTCAATACGAACAAGAACCAGACCTAGCGGTTCGCTGGAACTGTAAGGCTGGGAAATGTGGCTCCTGTAGTGCTGAAATCAATGGAAGGCCACGCTTGATGTGTATGACGAGAATGTCAGATGTTGTAGCCGAGACTCCAGAGGGTCAGCCAATTGAGGTTCGACCAATGAAGGCATTCCCTCACGTCAAAGATTTGGTAAGTGATGTTTCATGGAATTATGAAGTAGCTCAGAAAATCAAACCTATCAAAGGGCCTGAAGAAAAGAATTGGAAATTCAATCAACATGAAGCACACAGAGTTCAGCAATTCAGAGAATGTATCGAATGTTTCCTGTGCGTAAATACATGTCACGTATTGAGGGACCACCAATTATTCGACGATTTCGCAGGACCTCGTAACTTAGTCCGTCTAGCACAATACGAGATGCATCCTCTTGATGAGGAGGACAGGATTCCCGAAATCAAGAAAGAATTCGGAATCGAGTATTGTAATATTACAAGGTGCTGTACTGAAGTATGCCCTGCTGGGATTCAGATTACAGACGATGCAATTATTCAATTGAAAGAAAGAGTTGTAGACCGATACTATGACCCTCTACAGAGAATCTGGAGAGTAATTACTCGAAAGAATGTCCGAATGTAAACAAGTCACTTAAGTGGGTATTTGCATGTCTGAACAGTTAGATACAGTTGGTTTTTCCAATCCAAAATCTCGGTTTTCAAATTTTTTCAAACCAGGGAATGATTTGCTTGGGTACACATTATTTCTAACTTCAATGATTCTTTGGTTCGAAGGAAATAATTTGCGTTCATTGACTATCTTTTTGGCAATAATTGCTTTCTTTTGGTTTGTAGTCAACCTATTGACAAAAACCAAATTGTTCTCAAAAAAAGAAACAGACCTCGAAAATCCAAGCACCAAAAGAAAATTAAAAACTCTGTCATTTATTTTGGTAATCTTAGTCGCTTTATTGGTTTCAACAACCACTATTGTTCTTAATATTGCAGAAGATTTTGGTGGTGAACCGGTTTCACATGATTCGCCGAATTACAACGATGGTACTTTTGAAAATTCAGAAACAACTTCGCTTCAATCAGGTGAAGTTTCAAGTTGGGATTTACTAGGGGAATACATGGTCAGTGATAATTGCAGATCACCAAATGAAGACCTACCTTCAGAGAAGTTTGAATTGATAGATTTAGAGAATGATGAAATCAGTGTAACATGGTTTGGTCATTCGACTATCTTGATGCGCTCGAATAATGTGACTATCATTACAGATCCTGTATTCAGTGATGCGGGTGCAGGGCCTCTTTCATTAGGCCCAAGTCCATTTCCATACGAACATTCTTACAATCTAGATGATTTACCAGAAATCGATTATGTTTTTATTTCGCACGACCATTACGACCATTTGGATATGAATACAGTCAAGAAACTTGAAGATTCAATGTTCTTTGTTCCATTAGGAATCAAAAACCATCTATTGGAATGGGATATTGAAGATGAACATGTTCAGGAATTAGATTGGTATGATGAAGTTAATATTTCTCAGGACCTACATGCGGCTCTAACTCCTGCACGACATTTCAGCGGCCGAGGTCTAACCGATAGCCATAGCACCTTATGGGGCTCTTGGGTTTTCAATTTACACGATACGAGTATTTACTTCAGCGGAGATACAGGTTACACCGACGAGTTTACAAATATCAGTGAAAAATTTGGCCCATTCGATATTGCATTCTTGGATTCAGGACAGTATAATATTGCATGGCAGCAAGTCCATATGCTTCCAGAGCAAGTCATTCAGGCAGGCATTGACCTGAATGCTTCTTTAGTCCTACCAATTCATATTTCCAAGTATGAATTGGCGTTACATCATTGGTATGAGCCGATGGAATTGGTTTCTACACTTGGCGCAGAAAGGAACGTGTCTGTAGCGACCCCTATTCTTGGAAGCAGTTTCATCATTGGAGATGAAATTCCCAATGAAGCATGGTGGAGAGGCGTTTCAGAATGTACTGAGCCATTTTTTGATGAGCATCCCATACTGGAATACACTTTGATATATACTGGTTTAATTGGAATCTTGTGGGTTGCTATTCCTCGATTCAAGAATAGAAATAAACACTCAGAAGAAGAATGACATGGTTTTGAAATCAAGAAGGGATTCCAAATAAAATACTGTAACATCACAAGATACTGTACTGAAACGTGTTCTGCAAACATAAAATCAAGCGGTTAATCCCACATTCTTGTCGGATAATGGTGGATTTCGCCCTCATAGTAGGGGATATCTTTGTAAGGTAATTTACAAAGGGTCAGTTGATGCAACCTGAAGCACAAGTAATGGGGCAAGTCGCCCCAATGGGCCAACAAGTAATTGTTGTAAGAGAAAAAAGTGGCGGACCTAAGGTCTTTGGAATGTTAGCAATCCTTCTCGGAGGTTTGAGTATTCTAATGGAAGCCCTCGCTATTGGCGAATGGGACGGAGGTCTATGGATCGCAACTGGAGCGCTAGATATTATTTCCTCTGGATTATTTATCTACGCTGGTGTACTACTATTCCAGTACCAGAAGAAAGGTGTTTGGATGGGATTCGGAGCTATCGGTGTCTCAGTTCTAAGCGGCCTTCTATTCTGGCTAGTTGTTGCAGCTGAAGCTTCTGATGAATTAGGAGATGACGCTGGAGGCTTCTTTGCAAGTCTCGGAATTGCTCTGGTCGGAATCCAAGCAATTTGCTGCAGTATAATCGTCGCTCTTCCTTTGATGATGAACGGCGCAGATCTAGACTGAGTTCAAACTTAGTTTAACCGCTACAAAGCGAACTGAACCCTGGCATGTTAGGCCGAAAGGCTACACGCCTTGCAACGGTTTGATTACCCTTTGAAACCACTAGTGTGACTTGTGCGCATGCTAGTGGTTTCAAAGCCCTAGTCATTGATACCAAAACCACATAGAGGAATTGGATACGGGATTAGTTATGGAGAAGAGACATACTATTCTTGCAAGGTTTCTCCATTGGGGATTTATCATTCTCTATTCTTATGGTATATTCAAACAAATCGACGAATTATCTCAATTAGAAGATACAGGTTTGCTTATTTTTGAGGTAATTTTTGCAAGTTTATTTCTTGTTATCGTTTTGATACGATATTTCTACATGAGGAGGTTTGAGACTTTCCTGGGCGCAAGTGAACCAGTTCACATAGTTCACAAATACTTTGCAAAAACGATTCACACCTCAATGTATGCTTGTTTGATTCTTCTTCCCCTTACCGGGTTGATGATCGCTGGATTATTCACACAAGGCTATACCGACGAAGATGGAATCTTGATTAGTTCAATACTTGGTGTACATGAGTTTTCTGCTACCCTTAGTTATATTCTGATTGCAACTCATATTGCTGCAGCTATTTATTCACGAATCAAGGGAGAAGGGATTTGGTCTGCAATGGTTCCATTATTGAATAATGAGAAACCGACATCAAATGAAATAATTATAAAAATTTCAACTTTAGAAAACAAAATTTATGATAAAGTTGAAGATTTATTTACTTCAAAGAAAGAATGACCTGATCATTCACAGAATATGAGTTCTGACTTCACAGGAAGATGGTTTCTTAGGAGCTTCACTGAATCCGAATTTACACGGCTCTTTCATCGGACTAATTTGTCCAGCACTTTGACCCGAAATAATCGCATTAGCTTTGATTATTTTTGAGACTCTGTCTATTGCATACCATTCCTTCCGGTTATTACGAGTAACCCCATGTGTCCGAGTTGAAAAGAATAGTTTGGCGAAGAACAATTCCACAGTTGCGATGAATAAAAGCGAACGTTTGAACGGTATTTTCCAGCCTCTATTCCAAACGAATTCAAGTTCCATCATCTCACAAGAAACTTTCATCTCATCTCCATTTTGTTCAACATCAATCTCTTGAATTAGAATTTCATCAAAAGAATACATCTCATCAACGTATTCAGCTATATCTTTGCTTGGAGCGATTAGAGTTCTATGTCCATCAGGTCGAGCCCACATAATATCTGCAAATTTTCCAAATCGGGATTCATCCCAGGTGCCAACAACAATTCGATCACCACTTTGGAAACCACTTGAAGTAATTCTGCCTTTGAAAACATCCATCATTTCAATTAGTTTCTCTTTACCTTTGAATGGTGTAATCTGACCAATCCATGCTATTGTAAAAATTAGAATTATTTGAATAAGTAATCTCACAATATGCCACACGTCATCATATTGGGTGTCATTTAGTGGGATATCGTTGTACCACATATTGAAATTCGCCCAGTATAGTGCTACTAGCATCCAAACTATTCCAATCGAAGAAATGGTTCGAGTTTTTGGAATAATCAACATCAATCCAAATAGTACTTCGAATAAACCGCTCAACAAAACCCAAAAGTATGCAGAGGGAAGAATTTCTGGTACTATTGGTTCATACCATACGGGATTAATGAAGTGGTCAATTCCTATGTTGATGAAGGCTAGACCTAAGCCTACAGACACAAAATCTCGTAATGTGAATTTCAGTTCCACATCTAGTCGAAACCGACTTGATAAAAAAAGGAATGTAAATCACCAGCGGTGATTTAGAATTGTAAAATAAAAAAAGCCCCTCTCAGAGCCGAAGTTCTGAGAGGGGCAAAGTCCCGCGAGGGCGTATCAACAATGCATCATAGCATCCTTAGTTCAAAGGTGCTCGATACCCTGCTTCTTTACGTTAGCCTTCTTGATCTTGTCAGGAAGCCACGCTGGGCCGTTTGCAGGCTTGTCGACAGTGTCGATGCGTCCGGTGAAGACGTGGACTCTCTTGGTCCCACGCTCACGCAGACGGATGTCTGTGTGTCCGCGTGTTGCAGCTTTTA
>NZFU01000015.1 GCA_002689345.1 Methanobacteriota archaeon
CTGTTTGACATCCGGTTGGTCATTCATTGACATCAAGGGTGCAGATGGGGAAATGGGACCAGCTGGTACAGATGGACGAGATGGCGCTGACGGACAAGATGGTACTGACGGAATAGATGGTGAAGATGGGCAAGATGTAGATCAAGCATATATCGATGAATTAGAACTGAGAGTTGCCGAATTGGAAACGAAAATCGTGGAATTGGAAGGTGATTTGTCGGCAGTAATTGATGTACTTTCAAACGGAAATATCGAGCCAATAATTGACAATTCAAGAGCTACAGATTTGAGCAGTTACCAAGAAAAAAATATCGCTAGGGATTCAAATGGCATTATACACGTAGTGTACAGAGGTGTTTACGAGGGTATATGGACGCCAATGTACACGAGTGGAGATGGTTATTCCTGGAATACCCCAATCCCGATTCGGACCGAGTCTTATGATGGAGTAAGTGACTACTACACACCTTCGATTTTGATTGATAATCAGGATAACTTACATGTTGTGTTCAACGATTATGGAAGCATCTCCAGTTCCGATGAAAAGACAAATGCTGGCTTCGATTACCCAGGATATGGATATACAGGTTACTATGTGAAATGTGAAAGTTCTTGTAATGTGCAATCGAATTGGGTCAATCCATTTACGGGTGAAGTTGGAGGAGGGTTGCTTCCAGCAACCTCAGAACGTTACCAGTTTTATTTCGATATGGATGCAAGGCCTAATGCAGATGGTACAGATGATGATGTGTTCATCACATGGAGAGAAGATGGAGTGAATAGAGAGACTGTGGCATACAGGATAGATGCAACCGATGGTTTTGTTGCGTTGCCATCATTGGGTGATGCATATTTATCGCAAAATATTGTTGTCGATAATGACAACCAAGTCCTGTTCGTCGGCGGAGAATACTACAATGAAAATGCCATGAAAGTTTACGAACTAAGTGATGATCATTCATCTTGGCTATTGCGAGATAAACTCATTCCAAGAATCCGTGAGGGGATGAGTATGGATAGTAACACTCCTGTATTAGGCGATAACGATGGTTTGTTGCGACATTATCGAATCTCAACAGTTGTCGATAGCGACAACCATCTCCATATCGTAACAGAAGTAAAAGATGAGTGGCATAACGACAAATGGAGAATGATATATTACGAATTCAATCCCACGACTGAAAATCCTCAGACATACAATTCCCTATACTCTGCAACAGGGAATGCCGAAGGGAAATTGACTGCGGTTTGGGTCAATGCTGACACGCAACCTGAGCATCATTACTTTCACCCCCAAATTGTGGTAGATGAATCTACAGAGAATGCCGCGCCAACTATTCATGTATTCAGCTGGGTAAATTCTGATGTGACTTATAGTTCGCTCAACACTATGACGCGAGGCGGGGATGAATTCTCCGGTGGAGAAGATGTATTGGGTGTTGTCCAAAATACCGGCGGAATCAAAGCGATACAGGGCACCAGTGTTCGAATTGATGGGGCAGTCATGATTGATGCAATCGTGACGATTGGTGTAAGTGAACTGCGTTATTATCAGATTGATTTAACAGCATGATAGGTGGTCAATGATATGCCCACTGAAAAGGAAATTATTTCAAAAAAATGTCCTGTTTGTGATGCGGGTGAAATTGTTTTTGATGAACTAATGATTGAGGGATGGGGGGAATGTAATAATCCCGATGGACAATACGGCTACTTTGAAATTGTAAAATTGAAACCTCTAACAGTGAAATATATCCAAGAACCTCTCAGAACCTACCTAATAACTTCAGATATGCCATGGATAATATCAGAAAAGGGTTTGAGGTTTTCTGTTAGAGATGCTACTGATGAAGACAAAATCACAGAAGCAATAAATTCACTGATAGAAGGTGTTTTTGATTTCGCACAGAATATTTCAGATTACATTGATTGGGACCAAATTGACTGGGATGATTATGTTGAAGAGGATGATGGGATCACAGTATATGTGCTAGAAGATTTAACTTGATTTTACATTGTCAGCATACCCCGGCGCGAGCACTTTGACTGCTTTCACTCAAACGTCGGTTATAGAGCGGGTTGAGTGTGTCCGACTAACCTATTCTTCTTCACTAGAAGATTCCAATGATTCTGCATACCATGCTTCTAGAGATTCAACACGGTCCTGGTTTAGTCCGAGATTCTTGGCCTGTAACTTCAGCAACTTTTGCTCATTTTCAGTAAGAACACCATCTTCCATAACCATAGCATATGCTTCAAGGTAACTCTGTTCGTCTTTGGTGAACGCATGGGGCATCAAGATGACGACAATGGTGTTAATCGTACTGTAAATTGGTTTGCGCATCACGGTGAGCGGAATCCCGACGACGAGCGCACTCGTAATACCACCGTAAGGGATAATGCCCTCCAATAATTCGGCCACGATCAGAATGGCCACAACTCCAATGAAGCCGAAAACTCCCCAAGACATGCTACGTCGTAATTGCTCATCAATACCGAGGATGTCATTCTTGAGAATTGCATAACTGAACATAATTCCTTCAAACATCCCAGTGAGCAGAATACTAAACATAAATCCGTACAGACAATACAGATAGATTGGTAAGAGTTCATCTTCAATCGAGGCCAAGTCTGCTAAATTGAAATCGCCGAACCGAGCAGTCATGTAAACAATAGACATAACCAATAAACCCTTGATAATCGCTTTTCCTGCGAATCCAATAAACAGTGCTCGAGCTTCATTCGCTTGACCTTCCATTCCATCTTCTTGATCAAAACGATGCCATGCGCTACGCATGAGGAAGGCGGCAAGAATTGCCGAAAGCGGCGGGGCAAGGAGTAACAATTTTCCTACAGGGGAACTGCCGGGTACAAACCACGAATAGGGGAAGGTTTCCTCGGTCTCGACACAACCGGCTTCAATTGGAGGTGAACCAGGTGATGCAGTAAGAGTAGCCCCCTCATTGACGTCATTGCATTCAATGTGATAGTTGCCACCAAAAGCCTCGGCTGTACTTCCGCTTGATGAAATCAAAGCAGCAATGATGACGGCAGTAAACAACGGAAGGACCCACCACAAATTGTTTCGAATCTTGCCATTGGCCATGAACTCAAAGCGCTTGGGTGGATAAAACGAAATTGTGGAGAGGTACATGAACAGGCATAACAGTGAGCAGAAATACCACCCGACACGATAGTATTCCATCGCTGGTAACATGTCGGCACTGAACGGGTATGTGTTGTACCAAGAAGCCATAACCCGGTATCCTTCAGCGAAAAGAAGAATCGCCATGAAGCGATTTTCCGGTGCATCGCTCCGCGCTTTAAGAATCAATGCAGCCAAAAACCAGAGGACGAGAAGTGTCAAAATTGAAAGAAAACAGATGAGATAAGTTAATCCCAAGGTGTTTCCAGTTTGAAAATCAATCTCCAAAAATTTGTTCCAATAGTAGGGTAGTATAGGTCCCATACCATCCAGTGCCATTACTGGTTCTTAATCCAACATTCACAAAAACCTACCGGCGACGGAATACAAACTAGGTGTTTTCGGCCATGCCACATACATACGCGGGGTCACAACTATGCCCCTGTTAATGGAAAAGAAACCGGCGCTAGCACTTATCTAAATTTCAGATTACATCTAATGTAATGTTTACCAATTAAGCCACTACAGTACTTGACCATTCAGCAGTAGGCTTGTGCCAGTCTCTCAATTGATCGGTTTCTAAGCGTAGTTGAAGTCCATCTGCTTGGCTGAAATCAGATTCTTCAAGTGTGAAATCAACAACCATTTCATTACTTCTAAATGTGTCATCATAAAGAACCTCTTGAGCAACAATACTTCCGTCTTCAGTCCACTGAAGGATGACTCTTAGATGACATTCTTGCAAAGGATTTCTCAGGGAACAAGATTCGCTACTACCTTCATGCTCAACCATGACAAAGCCATCTAGATTTTGAGTTCCAGGGATTGCAAGTAAATCGATCACTGTATCCTTAGCAGTAGGGGCGCAAGTACATTCCATATTGTCTGCTTCAGCCATTCCTACGAGGTTGACTGTCACATGAATTATTGTGGTTTCGACTGTTTCTTTAGATATCGAAGTTGCAGTCACTTCATATTTCCCAGGTTGCTCATATTGGTGAGAAGTTACCGCGCCAGCACCAGACATGCCATCACCGAAATCCCAAGTTATGGCATCGCCACCTCCATTAACAGAGAATACAAACTCATGAAGTACATAGGTGATTGATTCCTCTTCATTGTTATCTCCATCATCGACTTCTATCATTGTGTAATAATTTGTACCTTCTGAAAAATCAACTTTAGCAGTGAATGAATCATCGCTTTCAGAACGTTGTAGTACATCTAGGGTAACTAACGTACCAGTAGAAACTACTGAAATAAGGATAATCAAAGCGATTGTTGTACCTGATAACTTGCTAAGCATGAATAAACATTTCTCGATTTACTTATCAATACCTGTTTATGGGAACAATCGAATTCGAAGTGCACACATTAGGAAATACAAACAGATTAGTTCTTTTTCAGGAATCTCTGAGTTTCATCAAATCCACCGATATACATTGGATTATCTCCTCTATTATCGATAACTACTGGAACGGTTCGATGTCCCGTTTCAGCTACTACATCATTGCGGACATCAGGTTCATGGTCAAAATTAATTTCGTGGTAAGAAAGGTTTTTTGAGTCGAGTAGGCGCTTTACTGCGACACAATATGGACAAAAGGTAGTAGAATAAACTATGAAATCAGTACCTGAAGAGGCGGCGTCACTTACAACTCTGCTCATACCCAACTCTCCATGCAGACCTTCTTGAAGTGTGTGATTCAATCATCGGTCAGGACCAAACCGTCATCATCGATTTGCCAATCTAATATTTTCCACGGTATTGCCTCTTTAGTTGCATCTGGGTTGCGTGAAATAATTCCCACATAACCACCAGCTGCTGCACCCATACCCTTCCAGGCGAGGATCTCTGGCATATCGTTAAGCATCAAGTATGGCTCATTTAGAATAGGGTCTAGCATACCAACTGCTTCGGTATATGCTTTCATTACCTCACAGACATTGAAACGGTCATCCCGCTGAACTGCAGATGCCATGTCGAGTCCAGTTTGACGGATTGTCATAAGATGAGGTAAAACCTCTTCATAGCGAGACCAAACACCACTGTGAAGGTCGCCAGAGGTGTGGCGAATCCCCGTATCTGCTAAAATGAGATGCTTCTGTATCCACCGATTGAATGAAGGAGGTGGAACAAGATGTACACGTTCAACCTCATTACCGATAAACTTCAGATGCTGCATTCCTCCAAAACGTGCAGCCCACTGGTCTTGACGACCTCCGTGGTTACCGAGTAATTTTTCAAATTGATATGCTAATTCTTCGGACCTCTCTGAACCTTTGATCACAGACATCAATGCAACATTGATTGCACCTGTAGTTCCCAACCCACTACCAATAGGTACATCGCAACTGTATGAAACACTCATTTTTCCAGATTCATCAACTTGTAAATTGGCATGCGCATAATGATTGATTGCAATGTTCACAACATTACCGCCAACCTGTTCGCAAAATGGAGGTGCATCTGACCATCCACCTGCTAAGTCGATTCTAACAGGGGCTTTTGCTGTTGGCATAAACATGCGAAGCGGATACAACTTATCTTATCTGCCCAAAACTAAGTTAATGCTGGTATTTAGAAAGAATTTTTCAATTGAAAAATCAAAAGACCAATTGGAATATTAGTCAAAGATTTTCAAGCCATTCCTTGATTGAAAAATGAAATTCAATTGGAATCATGTGACCTTTTGGATGTTGAATCTTAGTGACCCTCCACCCAGAATCTTCGAAAATTTCAGCTATTTCTAAACCCGCTTCCAAACTAACTCTATGGTCAGATTCGCCATGCATCCAAAGCAAATTAGATGCTGGAACATCTTGTAATCGTTGTCTTAGTTCCAGCGGCCTTACCGCTCTTGTTGCAATAGTAATGATTCCGAGAATACGATGGTTGAATTGAAGTAACTCTTGGGCCATTGCCCCACCTTGACTAAAACCACCTAATACCAATTCATCATCGGGCAGTAGATTAGATAATTTGAGAAGAGAGATATCAACATCGGCTAATTCTTTGGCCGATAAGATTCGTCTCCCTGGTTGATCTCCGGCCTCATAACGCCACCAGGTAAATCCACGGCTTGAATGTTCAAACTCTGCTTGAGGCACGATTAGATTCCAACCGTCGGGTAATATCTTCTCAGCGAATGGGCGCATCATTTCAGCTGTACCTGTCATGCCGTGCATCATCACAAGTGTAGGCATGTTGCAACCTCACAATGTCCACGTACGGACAAGTGCACCGGCAACTTTGAGGTGAACAAAAGAATCTCCACCCCTTACGGTGACGGTGATTGAATGCTCACCGGAATTAGATGGGATTGTGCCAAATGAGCCCTTTTCTGTTGCTCCTGCACCCCATGCCCTAGTTAATGGGGAAGCGCCTTGATGATCTTTGATACTGAGTGAGCCTGAGCCCCCTTGCTGACTAATTTCAACATCTAAATACCAAACTAAAGTATCCCATGCCTCGTTTGGAGAATAGCCTTCATCGAGAAATGTGTCGTAAACTTCTTGATCGTTTTCCTCATACAAATTATCATGAATATCTCCAGCACGGTAAAAGAACACATCACCAGTATACCCTGTTTGCTTTTGAATGAGATTCATTTGTAAGTGATCTATACCCTCATTGTCTGTCCAAAGAAGACTCTTGAGGAAACCCTGGCGGCCACTAAAGATGTAGCTAAGTGTATGACCTTCACTCGAGGTTGCTGAAACTGTGACATCCCCATCATAGATATTATCGGTATTTGCACTCCAATCTTGACCTAAGAGCCTAAACTCCCAAGTGTTGCCAACTTCCCAAGGGAAATTGAAAACAGGTTGAGGCTCACCATTCTCATAAACAGATAACCCATCCATAGTAACTCTACCCAAAAATGGATTGTGATTGATTACCGCATGCCTTTGAGCCTCGCCCTCCGAGGAGATACCTAGCATGAATAAACCATCATCCTCACGAATATCTGCAACAACTAAGCGTGTGCTGTCCTCTCCAAACTGTGGAGTGATGAAAGTGTACAGCCATTGATCGCCGATTTGCCATTCAGGCAAAATTAAATCATCTCCGGTGGTATTACCAATATCAGATTCTGTATCATCATTGCTAATACAACCAGCAAGGCTGAGTGTTACCATCAATAACGACAACAAGTAAGCACGCATATTTTATCCCATAATGGTCTTATTTTTGATTATGCGGGTATAATGTTCAGAACAGATATCCGCTACCTAAACCGCTAGCAATCACTACTGCAACGATACTCATCAACTTGATGAGGATGTTTAGAGCAGGTCCGCTTGTGTCCTTGAATGGGTCTCCGATAGTGTCTCCGATAACTGCTGCATCATGAGCAGCGTCGCCCTTCTTTGCACCATCGATGTGTCCTTGTTCAATCGCTTTCTTTGCGTTATCCCAAGCACCACCAGCATTAGCCATGAATAGTGCCAATAGAACACCTGTGACCAAAGTACCTGCTAGCATTCCACCAAGTGCGGATGCGCCAAGTAGGTAGCCTACAACCACTGGAGCCGCAACTGCGACTACACCAGGTGCAACCATTTCTTTGAGAGCTGCTTTGGTTGAAATGTCAACACACTTTTGTGAATCCGGCTTGACGCCTTTCTTGCCTTCTAGAAGACCAGGGATCTCACGGAATTGGCGACGGATTTCTTCAACCATCTCGCCAGCGGCCTTTCCAACACTTGTCATGGTCATTGCTGCAACTACGAATGGTAGGGCACCACCAATTAGCAAGCCCATAACCACCTCTGGAGCAGCAAGGTCCAATGTAAAGTCTTTATAGGTCACTGCTGTACTGTATGCAGCGAATAGAGCAAGTGAAGTTAGAGCTGCGGAACCGATTGCGAATCCTTTACCAACTGCTGCAGTAGTGTTTCCAATGGAATCTAGTGCATCTGTAATTTCACGTACTTCAGAACCAAGTTCTCCCATCTCTGCAATTCCGCCAGCGTTGTCTGCTACCGGCCCATATGCATCAACAGTCATTGTTACTCCAACTGTACCTAGCATACCCATTGCTGCGATTGCAATGTTGTAAAGTCCGAATTCCTCTCCTCCAATCTTGAAGGCACCAAAGATACCTGCAGCGATTAGAATGATTGGAACGAAGGTAGACATCATTCCAACTGAAAGTCCTGCGATTGCATTGGTAGCAGGTCCTGTCTTGGACATTTCACCAATGTGAGGAATTGCTTTTGTTGGAACACCCATAACTGGCTCGATACCGGTGTAGTATTCTGTAACTAGTCCGATTAGGATTCCAACTACGCTACCTAGGATTACTGCCTGCATTACGTTGTCCTTGACATCTAGACCGAATTGGTCGATTGCAAGATAACCTCCAGCCCAGAATAGAACGGCTGCAATAAATGTAGTATTACGTAGTGCAGCAGCAGGGTCTTTCATGTTCTTCATTGCAGACATTGAGAATACACCTACTAGGGATGCTACATATCCAACCAATCCTAATAGAATCGGAAGTAAGATGTAATGTTCATTGTTCACACCATCTAAATCAAATCCATCTGCAATAATCATTGCAGCGATGATTGAACCAACGAATGATTCGAAGATATCCGCACCCATTCCAGCAACATCGCCTACGTTGTCTCCAACGTTATCTGCGATTACACCAGGGTTTCGTGGATCGTCTTCAGGGATTCCTGCTTCGACCTTACCCACTAAGTCAGCACCAACGTCAGCAGCCTTGGTGTAAATACCGCCACCGACACGAGCGAATAGTGCAATTGAAGAAGCACCCATTCCAAACCCAGCAGCATCGCTGATGTGAGAATCGGAACCAGTACCTAACCAATATGCAACTAGTGAGATACCTAGTAGACCAAGTCCTCCCACTGACAATCCCATAACTGCACCACCGTTGTATGAAACGGATAGAGCAGCAGACTGACCACCATTCTTAGCAGCCATTGCTGTTCGACCATTTGCCGAAGTTGCAGCACGCATTCCAGAGAATCCGGCTACTACACTAGCAACTGCTCCTGCAAGGAAGGCCACTGGTGTATAGTAATCGCCAGAATCGTAGTATAGCAGTCCTGCCACCAATACTACGAATACTGCTAATACTCTGTATTCTGCATAGAGGAAGGCCATTGCCCCATCTTGAATTTCTTTAGTGATCTCAGCCACTCTCTCATCTTCAATTTCCATGCTGTCGTTCTTTTTGTATAACACAAAGGCAACAATTAGTCCAACTAACGCTGCTCCGGCTGCCATCATCTCGATGTTTTCCATATCCATAGGTACACCTTCTTGGGCGGCGACCAAAGTCCCCTTCATAAGGACATCCCTAAGGAAAACTACGCCGTAGGGCGTTTTTGCTTCATTCCACTGTAAAGCCGACGCTAGTAATTGTATCCGCAATCATAGCGGATTCTACACCTTTGGCCTTGACGATAACTGAGCCTTCAGATGCAGATGCTTCGACTTTTTTGACACCAGATACTCCGGTTAGAGCCTTTGTGATCTTTCTCTCACAACCTCCACAATCCATACCTGATACTTTGAATTCGAATGTCTCTGCTCTTGAAAATAGCCCCATAGACACGGGATATTGCACTACATCTTGAATGCGATGGTTGATAGATGAGCACAGACCGCCAAGAAACATGGCAATCACTGCAGAAGAGGTGCTCAAGGAGATTGGGCCTGTTCAAGAAGTCCTTGATGCCCACGATGGAGTCGTGACTGTAATCGACACTGCTGATGGCAATGTGATGCTATCTCTAGATGGTGGCTGCGTAGGTTGCTCATCTACACCTATGACTGCAATGCAGATCTATTATTCACTAAAGCAATTAGATTCGGTAAACGATGTAGTATTCGTCAATGGCGAATTACCAGAATATATGCGCACCTTCATCGACCAGAAAATGGCTGATGAAGAAAATACTGAAGGCGAAATTATCTGATTACTCCTGCTCGGAGTCCTTGCCTATATTGTGTGGATTTGCACCAAACGAAATATTTTGCCCTTTGATATTCAGTCTTGCCGCTATGGCAACTATTACACAAAGAACCGATAGGGGCTTTGGTAGATAATTTGAGCCCCACAACTCACCATCGGAATAGGATAACCACCACAAAATTGCAGCGGTTGCCAATAATGAGAACATAATGAAATTCTGTGCCATCAATTCTAATTTATCGCTGCGCGAAAATGTTGCAATGAAAATGAATGCTGTAAGTGAAATGAAACACATGGATTGGGCGAGCACCTCAATCATCTCGGTCTCGACCATATACATGCCAGCAGGCAGGGGTTCTTCAACCCGCACGCAGTGGAACTGGTATGGCAGGCGCATCTTGGACTCTACCAAAGCCACGGATGAATGGCCCCCCTTACTTTAGTCGGAATCAAATCAGTACTGCACTACACCAGATGGCGGTATTGTTGGAGTTATCTGGTGCCAACATGTTTCGCACTAGATCTTACCAAAATGGCTCGAGGTTAATTGGTTCACTATCTCAAGATTTAGGAGAATTAGTGGCCAGTGGTGAACTGTTTGAACTCAAAGGAATTGGTAAGGGACTTGGTTCTGCAATTTCACAAGCTGTAGGAGAAGGCAGATGGCCCGAGGATTGGGTCTCATTGCATGAAAATACCCCTGAAGGGTTGATTGAAATGTTGGGAATACCAGGAGTAGGCCCAAAGAAAATCAAAGTACTGCATGATGAATTAGGAGTTTTATCAGTTGCTGATTTACAGGAAGCATGTGTGAAAAATGAAGTTGCACCAATGAAGGGCTTTGGTGCGAAAAGCCAGCAAAAGATTCTGGATGGCATCGATTTACTTGCACGGTTCTCCGCTAGAAGAAGATTAGATATCGGTTTACGATATGGTCAAACTTTCTTATCGATGATAAAGCAATTACCGGGAGTTGAACGAGCCGAACTTGCTGGTTCAGCACGTAGAAGAAGAGAGACTATTGGAGACCTGGACATTGTAGCAGCAGTACGGCCAGAAGATGTTGAAGCGGTCACGAATGATATTCTTTCTCTGAAAGGAATCGCCGATGTAAAAGGCGCTGGTGACTCTAAGGTATCAGTAATTTTAGACACCTCAATTTTTGAAGATGGGTTCAGCCTAGGCCATCTGGATGCAAATGTGTTAGATGCAATCGGAGGCGAAGGTTACGAGCAACTGGAGTCTGGGGGAACTATCGATGCACAGGTAAGATTGGTTCCATCCCATGTATTCCCTTACACTCTTGCTTACTTTACTGGTTCAAAGGAGCACAATATCAGGATGCGACAAATCGCACAAGACAATGGTCTCAAACTGAATGAATTTGGTCTAATGCCAGAAACGGAACTTACTGGACTTGAAGCAGCAGCAACCTCACTACCTGCAACTGATGAAGCGGATATTTATGCACACTTAGGATTGCAGTATGTCACCCCTGAACTAAGAGAGGATATTGGAGAAATGGAAGCATCGGCTAGCGATAGTTTACCTGAACTGATCACTCTTTCAAACATCAAGGGTGCTTTACACAATCATACCACTCTATCCGACGGAGAGGCTAGCTTAGAACAAATGGCTGATGCTGCAAGAAGAATGGGTTGGAATTGGTTGGGAATTGCTGACCATTCGCCCACACTAACCGTGGCTCACGGAGCGAGTGCTGAGGATTTATTATCCCAGCATAAAACAATGCAGCAGTATAATGAAAATTGGAAGAATGAGGGTGTAGATTTCAAATTGTTTAGCGGAGTTGAATCCGATATTCTTGAAGATGGAAAATTAGACCATCCTGATGACGTACTTTCTCAAATCGATTATGTCGTTGCCAGTGTTCATGCCATGGGCCGATGGAGAAGTCGTGATGAATCACAAAATACTGAAGATTTGCTGAAGTGTCTTGAGCACCCAGCAACTAACGTACTCGGACATCCTACAGGCCGTATCCTACAAGGAAGAGATGGCTATGAAGTAGATTTACACACAGTGTTAGAACACATGTCTGAAGCAAATAAAGAAGGTGAGTTGAAGGCTGTTGAACTCAATGCATCCCCTTACAGGTTAGATTTAGATTGGAGATTATGTAAACGTGCAAAGGAACTTGAAGTTCCTGTTGTAATCAATCCAGATGCCCATTCAATCAAAGGTCTAGGAGACATTGACTACGGTGTAATGATTGCACGGAAAGGATGGTTAGAAGAAGGTGATATTTTGAATTCTCTAACCGCAGAAGAAATGAGCATGAGGCTCTTGGGGTGATTCAATGAGGTTTTTACGGGCGTTAATTATTGGAATTTTATGTTTATTTCCAGGAACAATAATCGGATATCTAGGCTGGCTGCTAACTGGTTCTAGTTTGGATAATTATTCACTTCAAGTTGTTTTCTTTTGCAACCTCTTACCTCTTGGGTCGATCATTCTTGGATTCATGTGGGCTTGGATGAACGGTGAGGAATACGGAGTTAATTTCCAGAGTTGATAGGATGATTCGTTCCAAAAAAGCATTGAAGATTCTGGAAATGCTTGAGGAATATTATCCTGAAACCCCTACCCCTTTGGACCATGAATCCCCTTTCCAATTACTCATCGCAGTATTGATGAGTGCTCAAACAACTGACAAGAAGGTCAATCAGGTTACGCCTGAA
>NZFU01000016.1 GCA_002689345.1 Methanobacteriota archaeon
ATCATTTCTGAACATTTCAAGGATTCCAAATAACATAATGTCACAACCCCGGATCCTTTGTATGAGCCTTCAGCCCAATCATTGCCATTCCTAGTAAAGTAATGAATAAACCTAGATTTACGATAAGCATCGCAGTATCTTGCTCTAACCCTCCAACAAGGTCGGCCATATCGCCTGTAATCAATTGTGGAATGATACCTAAAATCGATAAAATGATCGGGCCAATCATTCCAATAGATAGTAATGTTTCAGGAACTCCACCTAATTCTTCGATGTAATCCTTAACCTTCTCAGTCCTAGATTCTTCCATCCTTTCGCCTTGTTTGCGTAAGGTCTCGATAATGTCAGTGTTTTGAGTCACGTTGTTTAGCATGGTATTGACTACTCTCTTGTAGCCATCAGTTTCTGCTTTCTTGAGAAGCGCTCTAAGTTCTCTTTCCATCGGTTTACCTTTGTTGATATTTTCCATCAATGTCGCAAAATCCTTGGAAATAATTCCATATCCGCCTTGAGAGATGGAATGAATCGCTGCTTCAAGACCTACGCCTGAGCCCATTAGAACATCTAGAGTCCTGATTACATAGAGAATCTCACGGGACTCATCTAATGAACGCACTTAATTCACCTCAACGTATATCTTCGATGAACTCGAATGTGTATAATTTCTCTGCGCCATCGTATTCCATCTTACCGAATACTGCTTTTACATCTCTTTCTTCGAAAGGATCGTGAATGTAAGGCTGGCCACTTCTGAACATTTGTAATATCTTCTTGTATTCATCAAAATCCATCTCGCCACGGACAGTGTAAACAGCGGACTCGGCACCCTCATCCACCAAGTCGTCACCTTCTCCTCCATGGAGAACAGTACGTGTAATTCTTCGAGTGATTACCACACTAATATCTGCATTTGGAAGCCTTAACCAATCAGAACTGGAGGTTCCACTTGCTGGGCGAATAAAAAAATCAGTTCCTGCCATAGTCACACCTGTAAACCGATGAGAACGCGAATGGGCCTTGAACCTGTTGGAGTAATAAGCTCAAACTGTGACCTTAAACCAACCAAATCTAGGTTCATGAATCGACCCATCTTCGGATAAATCATCGAGACAAGATTCGGCTGCGTCTCTGTCGTGGCCTCTAGCTGCAGCATTTGACAATAATGTGTCAAAGTCAACACCTTCGCCCTGATCCAGACGATTGATTAGGTCAAGTACAACTTGCTTTAGGTCAACATCTCCGCCATCGGAACCTGTTGATTCTTCAGATTTTTGCATCGATTCAACTTCGAGACTTGTTTGTGATTCAGGAACGCTTGGTGCTACTGCAGTTGGCATCTTATCTTCGGCGATATCTAAAGTCTGCATGATATTCAATCGGTATGTCTCCAGATCAATTTCCCCGTAGTGCTCGTTTGCGAGCAATAACCCTTCACGCATATGTTCAGGTATTCCACCTGCAGTAAAGGACTCAACACTCTTTTCGAGGCCAGATGCCTTAGCATGTAAATCAATACGGTTTAGCAAACCATCAGCAGCTTTTACAAGCCATTCACGATAGGTTGAGCGTGAAATGACCGCTGCTTCTTCGGGTCTCAAACTGGTATAGACTGCACCTTCCTCATTTTGGAAATATCTTGCCTTAGCAGTCATGATTAGCATTATTGCTTCCCCATCATCAAGTCGAGATGATAACTGAACTGTCAATTCACGCATTGATTCGGGAGCATAATCTCCTACAGAGAAATAATGTTGTCCGGATGGATCTCTTAGTTGGCCTTGCCATAGTGTAGAGCCGTTGGCTGTTTCTCTTGGCTCCAGGCGTTCTAGTAGGCCTGCTACAATCAAGCGATTCACTTTAGCGCCTAATTTACTGATTACGAATAGTGGGTCGAATTCTCCAGAGCCTTGCTGATTCAAAGTAGAATCACTAAACTCGGAAGCTAGCATGTGCCATGCAGGCTGTCTTTTTGCTCTCCTTGCAGGTTGCATCAGACCACCCCCCACTTTGCTCTTAATTCAGCGGCAACTAACACCGAATCAACTTCAACCAATTCGGCATGATCTGAAAGAAGCATTGCTCCTTGCTCGTCTACAATTGTTCTTCCAGAGGCTTTTAGTTGCCTTCCTAAAAGACGCTCTCGTAAATCTTGAACAAATGACATAGTACCATTTTCTGAAATTTCTGAAGATATTGAATCATGATTCATTCCAATCAAGGATTCTGATGCATCCTTATTCACAATCAATGAGATTGTTGAATTTCCATCATCTAGTACCATTCTTAGTCGAACATCGCTTTGACCCTCCTGCGAGCCATGAGTAGCACATTCACCATCTCTGAGAACGCGTCTACAGACATTACATCTAGAGATTATTCCAGAATCTTCTCTAATCGAGATTACATGCCCTACAGTTGAGATTCCGACGCGACTTGCACCAGAGGTAAGGTCGCTCAGTGGAACTTCAACGACATTATTTGTCAAATCAATATCATCACCCCAAGGTGCTGCAGCTAATACTTCGATTTGTGAAATATCATCTATGGTAATATCTGGAATGCCTTGCCAGGCTCTTACTCTAACTCCACGTAATCTTACAATCACAGGAGTTGATTCAAAGTCAAATGGTGGTTCAGACCAAATTGAACAACGGCATTTTCCTGTTGGGTCGGCTACATCACCAGACCATACACTCTTCTTATCGCCATCTTTACCCTCGAAATCTCTCTTTATCATCTTCTGAATCTCAACGATAATTTCAACATCTCTTGAACCATCTCTCAGGTCCTCTATTCGACTTACTGAAAGCGCAACTAAATCATCTGCTGAAGCAAAGTTTGAATCGTGGAATATCTCTATTTTTGCCGAAGAACCGATATTGATTTCAGGTGTATCTCTGAATACTTTCACTTGAGCATTTTCAATCTTCAATAAAGAGCCAACTTCGTGGTCGAATGATTCCCAAGATAGGAAACCTATCGCTCCAGAATCATCTGCAATTCTGCCTCTAACTATGTCTATAGAACCGGAGCCATCTTTACGGTGGATTACATCCTTTCGACTTGCTAATAATCTTCCAACAATAGTAACTGACCCTTCTGATTTAACTGTATTAATTTCAACTGGTTCACCGGGGGTTGTAACTGTCCTAACCCCCTCTCGCAATACTACTACTCGGCTAGATTGATTGATATTGATGCTCATTCGTCCTTGGTATTCGTTTACTGAAACTCCTTCCAACCTGACTACTGCGCCTGGAGCAATGTTCGGGTGGTTGCCCCAATCTTTGAACTCCCATCGAGTTCTATCTCCGCCTTCTGACCATGGTTGGTCTTCAAGTAGGCCATATGGCACGATCTTTTCTTCACCTCGAACCATTGTAGTTCGTGGATTGTGGGTTACGATTTCAACTTCGATCTCGACATTGCGGTCATCCGCAGATAAATCGGATAGTTTCTCCGCCTTCTTAATTGGCAAAGACTGCCTTTGAGAAGAGGATGATTGGGTATTAGCAGGAGTTGGCGCCCCTGTATCTGATTGAAATCGCCTTAGAACAGACCTCATCGCATCTTCAGGAGGGATAAGGAAATCCTTCTCATATCTTGCAAAGGCTTCTGCGACCTTCTCTGCATCTGCTTCAGGCACTTGTTTTAGCACCTCAGCAACATGTGCATCATAATCAGACATCAAGAACACCTCGACGGTCCAAATTCGTTTTCTGGCCCGTCGTAGGACGGGTGTTCGGGCTTTCGTGCTGGTTGGTTGAGTTTTATTGACACTCCCTTTCACCTCCGTGGAGTTCAATGTTCATTGGAGACGGTACATGAAGATGTCTGCCACTATTGCTAAAAAATGAAAGTATAGCAATCAAGCAGGATTAATTCTCATTCCATCCATCAATAGAACATCTGGTACATGCATTGAGCCAGTACTGTATGAACCCTTGCGTTTTGATGAATCTCCCAATACAACTCTACCGGCCAAGGCCTTAGCCATATTTCCCGAGAATCCTGCTTGTGAAAGTGCTCCGATTACCTCTCCTGCTTCAACTCTAAGAATTGTTGAGGTCGTAACCGAAAAATCTCCACTTGTAGGATTTGCAGTGTGCGCCCCCATAACACTGTGGATTACATATCCCTCGTCCATTTCTTCAATTAATCTGTCACGAGATAATGTCTTGGCTGAAGAACTCAATATCAGATCATTGCATCCACACATAGGAGGTGAAGTATGGCCACCCCTAGATGCTGAACCTGTACTCTGGGCTGTTGAGGCCTTGCCTTCAGCAACCATCTTGGCTGCATCTCGTGTCGACCACAACTCACCGGTTAGGCGTCCTGAATCAACAATTGTCTGAGTACGGCTAGGAACTCCTTCACCATCTCTTGAACCAGAAGACATCCCGCCTTCCATTAGTCCATCATCTACCAATGACAAATGGTCTGCTAACACAAGTTCGTTCATCTTACCTGACCAGAAAGATTCGCCACGAGCTAATCTCTCACCCTTAATCGCGGAGGGAACAACTACAGAAAACAGGGGTGAGAAACCATCGGTTGTCATCAATACTGGACAATCTTCAGTATTTCCACCTGAGATTTTCTCCCTTGTCACTTGAGACCAGTGTACTGCTTTGTCCACACAAGAAGTTAGATCTTTTAGCAAAGCCCGAGATGATTCACCCTCGTATGAAGAAGTTAGATGCTCGTCTTCGTCAATCGATACATGAATACCAACTCCATGCGATGTGTAAACGCCTCCATCTTCGATACCAGAACTGGTAACAATCGCTCCAGCACCTGCTCCAATTCCAATACCTCCGCCTACTGCAACAGCACGTGAATCAAGTTCAGAGACTCTAGTAAGTACTTCGTCACCTTGTTCTAACAAGTCTTCAGGACTCAGGTCTAATATGGCTTTATCTTTCATACCCCCAACTTTAGATGAAGATTGATTTGCAGGTAATTCAAAGCCTTTGATAGAAGGGGATTTTTTGGCAATGTTAAGGGCTTGTTGAATCGCCCTATCCGCAGAATTAATATCCACCAAATGTGCATATCCATAGCGACCATCTTCCACAACTCTAATTCCGAAACCACCATCTCCTCCGCCAGAGGCCATCGAGATTCGACCAGCCTCTATATCCAATGAATGGCCATAACCCTGTGAAGCAAAAACCTCCCATTGCTGCAAGCCTGCGGCATCACAAGATTTGCCGATTGATTGTGCTGATTCCATCAAACGCTCAACTGCATCATCCGGTATCATAATCATCCCACCAATGCTTCTCTAATACGCATTAGAGGACCACCATCGCCTACTGGAACGGTTTGCCCTTTACCACAGAAACCTGGTGCTGCTAAATGTGAATCTCGAGTCAATCCATCCACATCTTTGAGAATTTGAAGTGTCATGCCAGATACACTTACGTCTTTTACAGGCCTTGACAGTGAACCATTTTCAATGATCCAGGCCTCTTGTGCTGCGAATTGGAAAGAACCTCTACCAGTATCAACCTGCCCGCCTCTACTTCCACAAGCATAGATTCCAAAGTCGATATCTTCGATTAATTCATCTAAATCGTGATGGGACCCTCCTTGAATTACAGTATTTGACATTCGAACTAATGGGTGATGAAGGCCATCTTGTGCCCTAGCGCCTCCATTTGGCTCTAGATCGAAACGATGGGCAGTTTCTCTATGATTCAGATATTCGGTCAATACGCCGTTAACGATGAGATTCTTTTGCCTAGTATCTACTCCTTCATCATCGATAGGGTAGCAGCCATAACCTCCTCTTAGAGTTGGGTCATCTATAACAGTACAAATCTCTGAGCCGATTGTTTGGCCCAATCTTCCTTCTAAGCAAGAGTCTCCTGCTGCAACTAAATCTGCTTCACATGGATGTCCTAATGCTTCGTGAATGTATACTCCGGTTAAATCTCTATCAGCAACCAATGGCATTCTACCAGATGGTGCTCTTTCTGCCGAAAGTAACCTTAGAGCTGAAATTCTAGCATTTCGGCCCATTTCTCCAAGGTCACAAGCCTCTATTACCTCTAAGCCACCTTCGCCCCCATGCCTCATTCTATAGGACACTACTTCGTCTCCATCTCTTGCGGTAACCATTCCATTGATCAGACTTCTTTGGAAAGACCAAACACGGTTCATTCCTTCACTTGTCATCAATTCGGTGTGAATATGTTCATCAGACCAACCGGTGGCTGTAGAAACGATCTTCTCGTCATCCTTAGCCTCATTATCAATAGCTAGCATCAACTCGATTCTCTTATCCAAATCAGTATCTCTAACATCCTTGGCACTTTTCCAATGAATTTCATCTTGGATGATTGGTACTTCGGCTAATCCAACTGCTGTTTGATTCGGGGAACGGCGTGCTGCAACGGCTCTAGCCAATCTGAAAGTAGGCTCAACCTGTTCAACAATAGATGCTATGTCACTGGTAGAATGTACCCCCCAAGCGCCATCAGCAAGTATTCTCATAGTCACTCCAACTTCTTGACCAGGAATTGCTCTTTCGAGTTTACCGTCTTTGAGAGAAGCCGAATTTGTGGTTTCGCTAACCAATCTAATTTCAGCATATTCTGCACCTAAACTTGTAGCACTGTTTAGGGCTCTAGTGATTTTCTCTTCGTCCAACAACCTTCCGCTAGAAAAGTTGGAATCATTCTGCCGTGTAGCAACCACCATATTGCGATGCTAGCGGTGGGACTCTTTCAGATTTACTAAAATTAGCGTAAATCTGCAAGATGAATGTGGGCGATGGCGCCATTTTCATCATTCTCACCTTCAATTCCCATTCTCTGTGAATTGAATATTTCTAAATTAGGCCTGTGGTCAAGCATTTTGAAACCCATTTTATCTGCATGAGCAACGTACATTTCTTCATCAGCATTACAAGATAAATCAATCATCCAAGCAGTTGTATCCCCCTTGCATAAACCCGCTCGATTAAAACTGGTAGCAATGTGGTGAGTTCCCGATAATAGGCGAATAAATTCGCCATCCAATGAATTTGATTTCATGACGCCTCTTTCTCGATTCCTCAAAAGTACACTATGTGCGACCCAACCGTGGATGTCACTCGCTAAGCAAACGCCACTAACTAGGGCCCAGTCCTTTGATTCACGCTTTGAAATCCATGACATAGCAAGAGCCTTCGGGTCTTCGCATGCCTCATTCAAGGCAACTCGTCTGCAGGGGAAAATAGGTGCGGCCACATACCTCGCAGACGATTTACGATTTCAACCCTGACGCTCACCAGGTAGTGGTTCATCATCACTACGTGGCTTTTTTGGAGATTCATTAGTGGTAAGTGCCCTTACCGAATCTAGTATTCTTCCAACCAAAACAGGACCCCAGCCTCGTTTTGATTTGAGTTCATCCAATTGCTTGTTATCCAATTGTAATAGATCTGCAGGAGTTCTAACTCCCATTTTGGAAAGTGTTCTTGCACGATTTCTTCCAACATTCCTAACTTGAACTAATTGTAGTAAATCTTCCTTGCAGCCAGCCCTTACTCGAGAACGAGTTAAATCGACCATTCCGGCTAATTCCGCTACATATCCTAAATGCTCCTCAGCAAATACATCATCTCGTAGTAATACCTCTCTTGCTGCCAGTAAGAGCCATCCCATCAAATCGGTACGAGAATGGACATCACCCGGGGTAACGCCTAATTCCTTCTCGATATTTCGAAGTTCATCTTCTTCATACCACATTTCGGTGCACCAAGCACTCTTTACCAATCCCATAGCCCTTTCATCAATAGGGCTTTCAATCAATAATTCATCTTCAACCAATGCTGCTTTTTGTCTGAGTGTACTTCCAAATTCTAATTCACTAGATTTTGGCCATAATGAGAGGAAGTCGGGTGTTGCTGCAACCAGATGACAAAGACTGAATTCTGTAACTGGTAGACTTTTGCGAACGATTCTTCTAACCGCTCTCCTTAATCCATCGATTAGAATATCTGCAGATAAGGGATCGATGTATAACTGGGCAACTCTTTCGCCCATAGGTGTTGCTTCGTACTCGGAATCTAGAGCTTCTACATTGAACGATGTTGGAGTTGAAATACTAATTTTAGATGCTCTTTGGAAGCCAAATGTAGCCTCTATTGGCTCTTTGGATTTGTTAGAAGACAAACTTACTCCAGATGCTGATTGGGCTGCATCAACCCAAGAAGGAGTGTCGTCATCCCAAGTTTCGTTTACCACTCCTGCGTTGGTTCTTCGAACAAATCTCTTTTCGACCAGCCATCTAAGCATAGTGTCAATATTTTCTTGTAGAAATGAATTGGTTTGAGAATGTCCAAGATATGTACTGGAAAAGAAATCGCCAATATTTTTTCTTGTATTCAAACCACCGGTGGCGATAGAAGAAAGCAAATGGAATCTCATAGCAGGTTCCGCAGAAAGTTTCGAGGTGATATCTTCCACAGGACCGTGTATGTAGCGGTCTGCTATCTCGTCAGCCGCCTGCCTAGGGTCTCCACCTTTACAGACAAGCCAAGCCTCCCCTAAGGGGTCATATCTTGGACGGCCTGCCCTTCCAAGCATTTGTCTAACCTCCATCACAGGTAGTAATCTGCTCATTCCATCTTCATATCTTTTCAAATCTCTAACTAAAACTCTTCTAGCGGGCAGATTTACTCCTGCTGCAAGAGTAGGAGTTGCACAAAGGCAATGTAAAATTCTCTCTTTGAACGCTTTTTCAATTAAGCTTCTTTGAGAATGCCTTAACCCCGCATGATGAAATGCAACCCCTCCTTTGACACATTCCGCTAGGTTATCACCCATCGCTGAATTTGATGCGCGAGATAATTTATCGGACAATTCCTTGAGCGGAGGCAGGGATTCGGGATCATTTTTTGTGAGATATTTATGCATTCTTTGACCTAATTTTTTGGCCTCTGATTGGGCTGAACGCCTTGTAGCAACAAATACCAGCAGTTGACCACTTTGTTGATGCACATCATTCAATGCAGCCCAAGCTATGTGGCTCTTAGGTCCAGTTAGAGTACGAGGGGGGTTTAGATCGCCTGTTGTGGTTAATTCTCTCTGTTGAATCGCTCTTGGCTCTAAATCTAATTCTGCAAGAGTTGCATATTCAAGGCTCACTGGCCTCCATTGTGATACCACGAGGTCGCTATCCAACCAATCAGCAAGGTCCTGAGAGTTACCTACGGTAGCAGAGAGAGTAATTATCTGAGCATCTGGTAATAGATGTCTAATTCTAGCCAGATTAATTTCCATTGTAGGGCCCCTATGGCTATCATTTACTAGATGAAATTCATCTGCAACAACAACTGAAACACGGCGCAATACTTCAGGCTTGGACCTCATTAGAGAGTCTAATTTTTCACTAGTACAAACTAGAATATCACAATCATCAATTTGTCTAGCCTCATTTGGAGCATCCCCAATCCCCAGCCCAATTTTCAGACCAAGATTTTCTCCCAATTGCTTGAGTTCTTCGAGTTTCTCACTTGCTAATGCCTTTAATGGAACGATGTAAATCCCGCGTGAACCTACATCTTTTGTCATAATTTGATTTACAATTCCCATAAAAGCCACTAGACTTTTCCCACTAGCCGTAGGGATACACACCATAGTATTGCGGCCATCTAAAATCGAAGGCATCGCTTCTGCTTGAGGAGGGTGTAGAGTTGAAATTCCCCATTCGTTTTCAATAAAAGACACTAATCTAGGGGGTAAACCTAGTCGCGAAACTGCGCGTTCGGGCTCACCCATAGTGACTAGTGGAGGTCAATAGTCCAAAAGGTAAGCGATTGTTTCGCCGACACCCTCAAGGTCTATCGGGCATGTGGCCATGACATGAGCACCGACGATACCATGGTCGATGAGAGACTTTCAATCTTCGAAGATGAGCCTGATTTGAATGACTGGTTCGAAGTCATATGTGGGTCACTGATGGCAGTTATTGGAATTTTCCAACTGATTTCTCCAGGGAATTTAGTTGACCCAGATGTCATGAGATGGTTCGCCGCTGCAATTTCGGTTTCTGGAATTCTTTGGGCTGCACATGGATTGAAGGATATGGCGATCAAGGAAGTTCGAAAATCAATCGTCCTCCTAGAGATGGGGTCCAAACAAGGTTCCGTGGATTATGGACTAATCCGTGACGTAATTCTAAATCCAGAAACCTATGCTGAATTCTTGGTTAAAGAATACGAAAATGCATACGCAGATGGAGTAATAACCGACAAAGAACTCGATGAATTAAAAACTATTCAAAAGGCACTTGGAATAAGTGACGAAGATGCTGCAAAGATGGCAGTAAGAAGCGCTGTAAAGTCTGCACTTGCAGATGGAAAGGTTAGCGATGAGGAAAGAGAAATGATCGACAATGCTGCAAAGAGTTTGTCAAAAACTAAGAGAGGAAAACTCTCAAAGGCACTCGATAGCGGTAAGATTACTGAAGAAGTAGAAAAGATTCTACAATCTTTAGAAGATTAATTCCACATATTTTCAGCAACTAATTGCTTGAGAATTTGTTTTGCCTTATTTCGTCTACGATTCTCAATCCCGATTCCAATTACTACCAAAAATACCCCTGCTATAACCCAGAGGTACTGAGATTCTAGTAATGGCTCTGAGGGCTGTACTGAATCGGTAGAATACATCAAATTATGATCCATTACATTGTTTATTTGCACTCTAAACTCTAAATCGTCCTTTGCTCCATCAAGCATAGTGATAGAAATTAAATTTGGATACAGGTTATCTTGCATCAATCTCCAACGTCCTTCCGGTATATCGATTGGACGTGTACCCCAAGTCGGGTCTTGAATCAATCCTAAGCTACCTGATTGCTTCATTTCTGTCTTGAAATGAATGACATTCGAATCTGGAACTTCATCTACAACTAATAATGCTTCAAGCATCAAAATATCGAGCATCAAAGTCCTTGCTGCCAATAAAATGAATGTACGTGAATGTGAATCAAGCATATCGTCCACGGGCCTATTAGTGCCTTTTTCAGCAACCTTAGCGAAAATAATTGCTTCGAAATCTAACTCATAGAGCGCTGGAATATGTAATTGCCATCTTCCATCATCAAGCGGCCAAGCAGCATCAGACTCTAAGCGAACAGAGAGTGTTTCTCCATCTAGCATTCCAAAGGTTGCACCGACATGTAGTGATCTGGATGATGCGGGAGTACTAGGGTGTGATGCATGCCATAATTGGTCCAATCTTTTATCGATTAAATCATCTAAACTATCCTCGTCTGAAGATTGCACTTCGCCACTAATGGCCCATAATGGAGAGATAATACCGCCTAAAATCAACACCAAAACCCCAGGTACAAATATTCCAAATCTAATCGCTTTAGATGTCGTATCTTCTCTGACTTCGATAAATAATCCTACCAGAACTGCAAGTGACAGAATTAGAACCATCAATCCTGATGCTGCATTCAATTCTTTGGCTCCTGCTTCTTCGGCTTTCATACCAAACCCTTCCCACTGCCATGATGAATAATCGAATTGTTCAGGAGAGGTAGGACCTATTCCTTCGAATGCAATTAATCCTGCCCATTGGTAAGGCTGGAAGGCGTTTAAACGACCTCCGATGCACAAATCATATTCTCCTGTAGGTAGAGCACGCCACTGCCAAGTCATCCTTGTTTCACCATTGGTGACTTCTGTTTCTAATTCAGGAGTAGGGGCCAATCTTCTATCCGGTAGTATTAGATCTGGTTGGCCATGAGATTGCTCGATTTCTGAAGGCACTTCCTCCCAAACAAATGTGATTCTTAGCAATTCATGGTCTTCTACTTCAAACGTCCAACAATCTCTGTCATCTTCGACCAATGCGCCATAATGATTGGTATCTAATTGAGTCATTCTTGGAGAGCCATCCGAAGATGGTTCATCCACATTCCTCGATTCTACATCCTCTGACCAAATAATATCAAGAAGCATAAACGATGCTCCACGCAAATTCAACTCCCAAGTACCCGGTCTTTCGATTTCAAACTGAAGCAATATTCGTATTTCCTCACCCGGCCAAAACAATCTGTTACCATCATTATTCAATGGCTCATCTTCAACAAAATAAGGGCTTGAAAGACCACCGGTGGGATTAGGGTCATCTTCAAATTCAATTACAGTAGTAGATTCTGCTATAATTATTGTAACTTGTAAATCAGGACGAGATAGCCCTATCAAGTCATCTTGAAATCTCAAATCAACCTGTAACTCGTCGATTAAATCAGGGATCAATGCGATTTGACTTTGTTCTGGATGCATAGGTAATTCGATGAAAACAGTTTCAGGAGAAAGAGGAGATGCAGAATTTACTGTCCCTGTGATGCTTTGTTCACCAATATGGAATTCGGTAAGAGAACAATCGTTGATATCTTCACAGGAAAACCAAAGTTCTCCTCCACCCTCTTCAGAATCGATAGCAGCCATCGCCATCGGGCTTGAAAGCAAGCAGAGGAAAAGGATTGCGATAAACCTCCGCATACCTCGCTGTCAATAACTGGCACTAATCACTGTGACGCTTTATTGGGTACATCGATTAACACAGTTCGACAAAATCGACAAAGATATCTGCCCTTTCCTGGCTTTTGTCTGGGATATTCTTTCTCACACTTTTTGCAAACCCATAACCAAGTTGCTTTTTCTTTACGAAGCATTTCAGTAAATGATGAACCCATAGTTCCCGATTCTTGACTTGGCCACAATCTCTCTAGGGCCCTAAATGTAGAATCATGAGCTGTATAACCCAATGCATGGACATATTCGTGGTGTAATACCCAAGCAGCATAAGCCATCCATTCATTACAGAGTAATCTTGGATGAAGGTCGATAACTTCAACCTGTTCTGGATGGCTTGGGTTTGTTACGCCTTTTTTCCATCTAGTAACGCCATGTCTTTGAGTTGCATTTCTTTTTAGAACACCTAATTTGATTTCAGTGACTTTAGTCAGTTCCTGCTCACTCCATTGATCCATAGCGCTCATGACTTCGATTACAAAATCACGAAGAGTGTTTAATTCACCAATTTGAATCTTCGAGGCCTTAGCCATTCAAGACCACCGATGATAAGCAGGATGACCTTCTGTTACCGCTACAAATAATCCCTTACCTGTAGCACATACTTTGCCGTTTGCTGTCAAAGTCATTTTGATATTAGCTCTATCATCCATCAACTCAACAACTTCTGCCAATACATGTAATTCAACACCTGCAGGAGTAGGTCTATGTAACGAAATACTATACTTGGCAGTAACTGTACAAGGGGGTTCATCGGCATTTGAGGCATCCATCAATGCTATTGCAGCAGCCCAATTGCCATGACAATCCATTAAACTACCAATAATTCCTCCATTTATCATTCCAGGAAATGCTTGATGCTCATCTGAAGGCATGAAACTCATTTCCAACCCTTCATCGCATCTATGAGAATCTATTTGCAATCCATTCTCATTTGCAGGGCCGCACCCAAAGCAAATCGATGACGGGGCATATTGTCGTTGAACTCCGATTCCCATGTTTGGTGGAAGGAAGGAGGGGGTTGATTTGTTTATCCTGACATCAATCACCTTGAAGTCCCTTCGATTAATGGACCAACATGGCCGGGAAGAAGCGACGCATTAGAGTCGCTCATGAACTTCCCAAAACTCGACGTATTGCGATTAAAAAAGCGCTCGAGGAACATGAATCTGAGGCTAGACCAGAATGGGATAGAACTTCGGATTGGAAAGATATTCGATTCTTGCGTAAGCGTATCAAAACCGGTGAGATGAGAACGATCCACATGCCACTGTTAGATGTTGACATGGGTGACTCTTGGCCCATTCCAATCACTGTATTCCATGGTGTTAGACCGGGCCCAGTTGTGACAATTATTGGTGGAACTCATGGAGATGAGTTAACTGGACCAAGTGCGTGTACAAACTTATTGTCTGCAATTTTCACCGAACCGGGTGGCGCACTAGACCCCACTTCAATGGCAGGAACCGTTAGGATTGTTCCTGTACTAAATCTTCCAGGATTCCGTGCTAAATCTCGTTACTTCCCAGATGGAAGAGATTTGAATAGGGCTTTTCCTGGGTTATCGAAGGGAAGTACAACCTCTAGAGTTGCAAATATTGTCAAGAGGAATCTGATCGATGATTCAGATGTAATAATTGACTTGCATAGTGCTGCTACCGGACGCTCAAACATGCCTCAGATACGAGGTGATTTGTCTCATCCTGAATCAAATCTACTTGCTAAAGCATTTGGAATTGAAGTGGTGTTGGACAGTAGACCGCCAAAAGGTAGTCTTCGCAGAATTGCGAACGAATTGGACATTGCTGCTGTGACATATGAGGGTGGAGGCGCTAACAGACTTGACCAAACAGCGGTCAAGGTAGCGGTTCATGGTTGCCTAAATGTATTGAGGGCTCTGAAGGTAATTCCAAAGAACCCTAGCAGACCAAGATTTAGATTGAATGCGGGTGGCTCGACTTGGCTTAGGGCTGGTGAAGGAGGGCTCCTAGACATGTTTGTTGTCCCAGGCAGTGTTGTAATGAAAGGAGACGTAGTTGCCACAATCTCAGATCCTGGCTCTCCCGGCCTTTCAGTAGATATTGTTGCTCCTGAAAATGGTTTGATGATATGTACTGCAACTAATCCATTCGTAACTGCAGGGACTCCAGTGGGTCATTTCCTACCTGTAACCAAACATATCGAATTACTCAGAACACAAATTGATGACAGAGATGTGCTAATTGTAAATGGTAGCCAAGGTGATGCGATATGGAGAGATGAGGCCGAGATGGTCGAAATCGATGTCAAAGGAGAATGGTCAGGTGGCTCTGTTGACGCAGAATGGAATCAGATTAACGCTGATGAAACCGAGCAAGAAGAAGCTGATTCATGATTGCTTTGTAAATGCTTCAACTGCTGCTACAACTTCATCATCTTCCATATTCCTAGGCTGGCTTTTTGCTACTTCAAATAGATGAGCAACCAAATCATCTGTTGCTTCAATACCATGGTTTTCCAACCAATGAATGATATTTGAACGACCAGACATATGACCTACTCTGATTACCTGCTCTAGACCGAAATCTCCCGCTGGCACTCCACTGTATACACGGTCAGCTAGCCACATGTCACCTTTACGAATTGCTTTGATAACCGCACTAGCATGTACTCCAGTTCCTGTTTCAAAGGCATCCTGACCAAATACTGGGTAGTTGCGTGGCAGAGGGACTTTGATGTACTCGTTAGCCTTATTCACGTATTCATTTAGTAAAGACAGATCATTATTGATGACCCCCATCAATGAGAGATTCACTAGAGTTTGGTCCAAAGGAGCATTACCTGCTCTTTCACCAACACCCAAAGCGGTTCCATGGATTACATCTGCACCTGCTTCAACAGCAGCTAAATTATTGGCTACACCAAGACCTCTATCCTGATGACCATGCCAATTGACTTCTATTTCACGACGCTGGTAACCTGCGTCTTTGATCACTTCTTCATCGATAAATGAAAGTAATTGCTTCACACCATTTGGTGTCACGTGCCCACATGTATCACAAATACACAAACGCCTTACTCCAAGTTCCATTGCTCTTTGATAGATCAACTTAACATCTTCAGGTTTTGAACGAGTTGTATCTTCGGTAACAAACATTACAGGGATGTCATTTTCAACAGCAAATGATACTGCTTTCTCCATTGTGGAAACTAGTTTATCCATAGTCCATCCTTCAGTAAATTGACGGATTGGACTTGTACCAAGGAAAGCGCTCGCCTGAATTTCCATCTCATGTTTTGATTGTAATTCAACCAGGGGCTCAATGTCGTTCATTAGTGTTCTAACCGCTGCACCTGGGCGTATTTGGAAATCATTTTCCTTGATGTGCGATAGCATTGCATCGATATGTTTTCGATGGAATGGTCCTGCACCTGGAAGTCCAAGGTCTACCTTTTGAATTCCTAGTTTTTCCATGTAGGTTAGTAATTCTATTTTCTGCTCAATTGAAGGGTTTAGAGCACTAGGACTCTGTAGGCCATCCCTTAGAGTTTCATCATCAAACCAAACACCGTGTGGGTGGTTAGAAGGGTTTCTAGAATACTCATAATCAACGACATTCCAATCATATATCAGA
Source organism: Methanobacteriota archaeon (assembly GCA_002689345.1). GTDB lineage: Archaea > Thermoplasmatota > Poseidoniia > Poseidoniales > Poseidoniaceae > MGIIa-K1. The sequence goes on from NZFU01000016.1 coordinate 16,165, forward strand.
TTCTGCTCATCCATGAAAAAACAACCCTAGGCGCTCTCGCTCCCCGCTCCGCAGATGGGCGGTCAGTGTTTGAACCCGTCGGAGAAAAAGATTCACTCTTCTTCGCCGCTAGTTGAGGTTTCTTCGCCGCCTTCTTCGTCAGGAGACTTCTCTGTAAGTACCTCTTTGGCCAACTCAGCAGGCATTCTAGCACTGAAAATCAATTCATCGGTGAATGAATCCTTACCTTTGGACCTTAATTCCATTACTCGAGTTCCCTTTGAGGACCTTCCTGAGGTTTCCTTAGTCTGAATCGCAGAGATTCTGATTACTACGCCTTTACCAGATAGTAAGAATAGTTGGTCATCCAAATCTGGAACTTGGTGAACTCTTGAGATTACATCTCCATCATTCAGATTCATTGTAATTACACCTTTACCTCCACGCTTGGTTACTCTGTAACCATCCATTTCGGACTTTGGATTACCTTCATCATCGTATTGCTGCTCTCCATCTCTGATAGTTGGAATCTTCTCACCCTTACCTAGACGAGTTCTCTTACCCATTCCTTGCTTTGACAAGGTCAAAACACTCGTGTCGATGTCGTTGGTTAGGATCATACCTGCAAGTGCTCCTGCACCTTCTAGCCTAATTCCTCTAACTCCACTAGATACACGGCCTTGGGTTCTTACCGATGATAAATCAAAGCGGCATGCCCTTCCTAAATTGGAAACCATAACCACATTGTGCTCTTCAGTACCGCTTCTAACAGTAACAAGTTCGTCATCAGCTGCTAGGTTTATCGCCTTCTTACCATTACGATTAATCTTGACATAATCTGAAAGATTACTCTTCTTAATTACTCCTTTACGGGTTGCAAATGCTAAGAAATTGCCGCCTGGTTCTTCGATTAAATCCTTGCTCAAAGGAATAATAGACACAACATGTTCATCATCTTTCAAGCCAAGTATATTTCTGATATGGCTACCTCTACTGGTGCGAGAACCTTGTGGAGTTTCCCATGCTTTCAATCCATATACACGGCCCTCGATGTAAGGAACTTCGTTGTCATCCTTGTCTTTCTTTGTGGCTGGTCGGTTGGTGAAAATCAATAACCTATCCTTACTGAAACAAGTAATCAAAGTTGTAGGGAAGTCCTCGTTCTTTGTTTGAACCCCTTTCATTCCCTTTCCGCCACGGTTTTGCATACGGAATGACTCTGCAGGAAGGTGCCTAATGTAATTGTCATTGGTCAAAGTGATGACAATCGCTCGCTCTTCGATTAGGTCTTCTCTATCCATTGATAATGGCATAGGGTCGATGAATGAACGACGTTCATCGCCGTGCTTCTCGACCATTTCATCCATTTCAGTCAACAATATATCGAGGCGCCTAGGCCTAGATTCAATGATGTCGTTAAGATCTGCGATCTTTATCTGTAATTCATCAAATTCATTCTGAACCTTCTCAACATCCAATCTACTAAGTTGGTATAATCGACGTTCTGCGATGGCCTTAGACTGTGGTATAGTGAAACTAAATGCTGCAATACCAGGGAATATTTCATTTCCTTGAAGAACTGCTTCAAATTGCTCTCTACTAGAACTCCCTTTACCTACTGCGATTACATCATCAATTCGATCCTGGGCCTTTACCAATCCCTCAAGAATATGGGCTCGAGCTTCAGCTTTACCCAACTCAAAGATTGCTCTTCGCTCAATAACTGATTCGCGATGAGAGACATAGGTGTGAAGCATAACAGGTAATGTTAGCAATACTGGCCTACCGTCAAGGATTCCCATCATATTAGCCGAATATGACTCTTGTAATCGACTCGACTTGTACAATTGATTCAAGACTGCATGAGGGTCTGCATTATTTTTTACTTCAATAACAACACGAATTCCTTCTTTTGAAGATTCATCTCTAATATCTCTGATACCAATAACGGACCCTTTGGTTACCAAATCAGCGATATGAACCAACATATCTGCCTTTTTGACTTGATATGGAATCTCATGGATAATGATTCTCTTACCTTTTTCATCATCGAGGACATCACACTTAGACCTTACATGGAATCTTCCTTTACCAGAAGTATACATGTCGAAGATTCCATCGATTCCATGAATCGATGCACCGGTTGGGAAATCCGGGCCTTTGACGTGCGCCATGTAATCTTCTATAGACAAATCTGGCATGCCAATATTAGCATCTCCTTCTGCTAAAATCGTCTCGACGTGTAACCTAACTGCACCTGAAACTTCAGTCAAGTTATGAGGCGGAATTTTTGTAGCCATTCCGACCGCAATTCCATCGCTTCCATTTAACAATAGATTTGGAAGTCTGGATGGCAAAACTGTGGGCTCTTGTTCTGAATCGTCAAAATTAGGCTGGAAATCAACTGTATCTTTGTCAATATCTTCAAGCATATGTTTGGAAATTTTATCTAATCTACTCTCAGTATATCGCATAGCTGCAGGAGGATCTCCGTCGATTGAACCAAAATTCCCCTGGCCATCAACTAGAGGATAGCGCAAAGAGAATTCTTGAGCCATTCTAACCATTGTATCGTAGATTGATTGGTCACCGTGAGGGTGATACTTACCCATTACTTCTCCAACTGAACGAGCGGATTTACTGAATTTCTTGTCCGAAGTGTGCCCTCCTTCATGCATACCATACAATACGCGGCGGTGTACAGGCTTCAGACCATCTCTTGCATCAGGTAATGCTCTGCCAATGATTACCGACATTGCATAATTGATGTATGAATTCTTCATTTCTTCATTCAATGGACGATTTAACAGATTTGCATCTGACGTTCCAGTATCTTCTTCAGTATCTTCAATTTCATCAGATGTCAAGGTTGGTCACCTCCTTTGCATGACGCTCAATAAACGCCCTTCTATCAGGTACATCTTCTCCCATCAAGATCTCAAACATTCGATCTGATTCTTCTGCGTCTTTGACTGTAACTCTCAGCATTGTTCGATGCTCAGGGTCCATTGTTGTGGTCCACAATTGTTCTGGATTCATTTCTCCAAGACCTTTGTAGCGTTGAATTCCAATCTTAGCATTAGGATTGTCGCCTTTCAAATCCTCGATAATCTGGTCACGCTCTTCATCAGAGAATGCATACCTGCTAACTCTTCCTTTAGATAATTGGAATAATGGAGGTTGTGCAATGTAGACGTGTCCTTCAAGAATTGCTGGGCGCATAAATCGCCACAAGAAGGTTAGCATTAGAGTACGAATGTGAGCGCCGTCGATATCTGCATCCGTCATAATGATGATTTTCGAATATCTTAGTTTTGAAGTATCAAATGAACCCTCGTCCTCAGGATTATTTCCTACTCCTGCCCCTAAGGCACGAATCATGGTTTGAATTTCTTGGTTTTGGAATACCTTGACCAGGTTGTGCTTTTGTCTCTCGACATTCAAAATCTTACCTCTTAATGGTAAAATAGCTTGGATTCTTCTATCCCTACCGGTCTTAGCAGAACCGCCTGCAGAGTCTCCTTCCACAAGATATACTTCACATTCTGATGGGTCTCTAGATTGACAATCTGCAAGCTTACCAGGAAGGCCGCCTCCTTCAAGAACTCCCTTTCTGCGAGTCAACTCACGTGCCTTCTGTGCGGCTTTTCTTGCTTTAGAGGCGAGTAGAGCTTTTTCAATAATTGTCTTCGCAACAGATGGGTTTTCTTCGAAAAAGTCGCCTAGTTTCTCATAGACAACAGTCTGAACAATTCCGGTCACTTCACTGCTTACCAGTTTATCTTTAGTTTGAGATGAGAATGAAGGGTCTGGGTGCTTGACGCTTACAATTGCCGCAAGTCCTTCTCTAACGTCGTCTCCAGAAAGAGCGTCTCCTTTGAGCATATTTCTTTTCTTAGCATAGGAATTCAAACAACTGGTCAAAGCGGTACGCAGACCAGACATGTGAGTTCCTCCATCCTTATTTCTGATAATGTTAGTATAGCAACGAATCGATTCGCTAAATGCGTTCGACCACTGTAAAGCTAGATCGACGGTGACCGAACCTTTTTCGATTTCCTTTTCGCCAAAAATCTGAATTACATCGGAATGTAATATCTCTCTACCTGAATTTATTTGTGAAACATATTCGCTTAGTCCACCCTCGTAGTGATGGACGCTTACGTGTGGATCTTCTGAACGATTGTCAGTAATCTCGATCTTCAGCCCTGCGTTTAGGAATGAGGTTTCCTTTAGCCTGGTATCGATTTGTTCGAAATCAAATTCGGTGATATTCGTGAAAATTCCTAAATCCGGTTTGAAGACTATCGAGGTCCCAGTATCGTCGCATGTGCCAATTTCAGCCAGAGGACTAACTGGAACGCCCGCTTCGTATCTTTGGTGGTAGATGGTGCTATCGCGATGAATTGTAACCTCCATCCACTCAGAAACGGCATTTACTGCCGATACGCCAACGCCGTGCAACCCACCTGAAACTTTGTATGAACTATTGTCGAATTTGCCACCTGCGTGCAACTTAGTCATGATGACCTCTGCGGCTGATATGCCGAATTCTTCGTGCTCATCGACCGGAATACCTCTGCCGAAATCTCTTACCGAAAGAGAACCGTCGGGATTCAATCCCACTTCAACCAAGTCGGTATGGCCTGCTAAATGCTCGTCAACAGAGTTGTCGACTACTTCCCAAATACAGTGATGTAGGGCTGAACCGTCATGGGGGTCACCCAAATACATCCCTGGTCGTTTTCGGACCGCTTCGAGTCCTTCTAGCACCTGTATGCTCTGTGCACTGTAGTCGTCTGTCATTGACTCACCTAAATCTCTAATTTTTGTGTTAGTTTATCCCCTGTATTGTTTACAAAATAACGCCTGAATATTGCTTATTGATTTCACTTAAATTTTTGTTTGAAAAATCTTGATAAAATTCGCTTCAGTCCGGCGTTTTACAAGGAGCCCCTTACACTCAATTACAAGGGTGCTGAAGGGGGTATATGAACATACTCAATAGACTGTGAGAAATGTTGCTATTTTTAGAAAGAAAAGTTTCCCGAATAATGTCAAAAATGTGTAATTTGGAGATTCTTTGCTCTGTAGAATTAATCGCAACCGTTAATGAAGAAGGGCAGGTCGCCGACAGCATGGCTGACCCAAAAGTATGCGTTGCTCTAGATGGCACTACTGTCGAAGAGATGACAGATGAAGCTGCACGTGCTAATTTGGCAGGCGCAGATATGGTCGAAGTTAGATTCGACAGATTGTACCTCATAAAGCCAGACCCAACAATATCTGAAGAAGAAGAAGGAGAGAAGGTAGAACTCCCTCCCGAAAATGATTGGGATACAGTCGAGATGTCTTCTATCGATGTTGATGCAACCATTTCTGCACTCAAAGAAGGACTACCACTACCCGTTATATTCACAGTTAGGCCCGTATCCGAAGGAGGATTCTTCCCAGGGGTTGAATCTGAAAGGATTGCAATTTTAGAGAAAGCCATCGAGTCAAAGGTTTCTTGGATCGACCTTGAATTATCGATTGAAGATTCACAGAGAAAGTCACTTCAAGAGGCTGCTACAAAGCAAGGATGCCAGATTATCGCTTCAAAGCATGACATCAATGGAATTCCAGATGCTGCAACCATTGCATCCTTGGTTCGAGATAACCAAGATGCTGGCGATATCGTCAAATTCTGCGGCACCGCTCACAATCATGGTGATGCATTACAAATTATTGAGGCTGCTACTGAATTAACCGGTGAAGGATTAATGCACAGCCTGATGGCGATTAATGGCGGAGGAGATTGGCCAAGAGTACATGCACCAATGCTTGACCAAAGTCTAGTTTATGCTACCATGAGAAATGAATTCCGTATCTCTGACAAGGGCCTGATCAATGTTCGAGACCTTAGGGATGCATGGACTCTTCTAGAGTACTAATCCGGCTGGTTCTGTTCTAGAGTAGGAACCAATCCTTTCTCTAATTGCTGATTTTCATTTGTTAGGCTTAATCCAGCATCCATGTATCGTCGATTCATTACAATCGGTATGACTAATGTTCCTAGCATCAGGCCACAACAAACAAGAGAAACTGTCCAATTTGGTAAGATAGTAGACCTTTCTTCAGAAACCACTGTAACGGATGCTGCGATTGTGGTTTCTGGTAAAGCATCATTGCGATGTGAATTATTGGTATTATCGATTACAATATTGAAATATTGATTCGAACTTCCCCCAAACAGACTACTGCTAATCTCTGGACCATCTAAGGAAATTGCAAATGATACCTCTTTGATATCTTCATATTTATGAGAATCACGATAGGAGTTCCAACCTGTGATATCGAAACTGCGCCATTCGGGAGAAATATCACTCACATCAGAATCGCCATCATAGCCCCAACTCCAAGCACCATGAGCCAGGTCATATGCAGCAGTATAGCGGTCGTATTGAGTGGTCGTCATCAAATAGACATCAGCACTGGGGTCATAGGAATTGTTTGTTGTATCTATAGTAACGCAAATTGTAGTTCTTCTTTGATGGTCTAAATTGACTCTGAGTGTCCCTACTGCATCATTACCAATCAACATTGTAGTTTGAAAATCATCCCTAAGTAAATTCAAATCGTTATTTGGCTCCCAGGTCATCCAAGATTCTTCAGGGCCATCATACTCCGTAGGCTCAACAGGATCTTGATTCTCTCCCCGCTGTCCTTTACCTCCTCGTGGTCCATCGTCATCAAGATATTCACTATCGTAATCATAGACATTCGGAATTTTTGCTAAACGCTCAACTGTTTTGTTCCACTTAGGTGTTACAAAGTCACCATTGTCGCAATTTGAAGCTGCTGAAACTTGTTGAATAGGAGATATTTCCAGAGGCAATAGCATTGGTATGAAGAATAAAATCAGTACCGCAAATGTAAGCCTCGACCCCAAATTCACACCCCCCTATGGGGGGTGAGTCTAGAGTAGGGGGTTAATCGGCTTTCCCTTCAACGTCTTCTTCTCAATGGCCTTATGTAACCAGAAGAACCACTTCGACGTTCATCTTTTGATAAGATTCCTGGAGCTGGAGGAGGAGTATGTTGGTCCATACCTAAAATTCCGCCATATGATTGAACTTCTTCAACCTCATAGGTTGCTGCTGCTTGTTCAGCTTCCTCCTCAACTTCAGTAGGACTTCGCATAACTGCCCAACCCAGTATCAGAACTGCAACGATGAGAGCAATAACTACCATCGATTCGCCACTCGCATCAATTAACCAATCTTGCCAATCCTGTATTGAGAAATCTGAAAGGCTAGGATCTGCTGCTTTTTCTGCTAATATCACTACTTCAGTGTCCTTTTGGATACAGACTCCCATGCCATCACAAACAGAGACTCTAAGCGTCTTAATTCCAACAGTATCCCAATTACCAGCGACTCTTATTCCATCTGCACCTGAAGGTGTTATCCAATCATCAGCAGGATCACCATTATCGTCACTATCGAATTCAACATCATATTCCCACAATACAACAATGCTTGAAGAGATTCTTTCATCACGATCTGTGTAGGACCCATCATTTACATCTAGGTCACGCCAAACAACATATTCCAAATCCTGTTCAAGGTCAGTAATATTTGCATTCAATACAACAGATTCTCCAACATAGATTGTTTCTATAATATCAAAATCACCAATCACAGGAGGCTCGTTGACAACGATAGTGTATGTGGCCCTAGTAACGTCGCCTGTAAGGTAAGAATCTCTTACTGTTAGAGACACTTTGTAAGTACCTGGCCTCTCGAATGAGTGCTTTGGATTAGGTTCGTGTGAAATCGGCGTAGCATCTCCGAAATCCCAAGAATACTCAACTATTCCATTCCAACCAGAATTATTTGATTCGAGAGGAATAAATCGGCCCTCATAAGTTCGGTCTCCGTCCCTTGTCCCTGTTGAATCAAAGTGTAGCATTTGATTTGGAGTTGTTACAACATTTCCATCATCATCAAAAGTGTGGGAATTTCTGAATGTTGCACCTTCAGGAAGTGGTGTTGTAGAAGTCACCAAATCTCCGTCATACCAAAGGTCGTAGATTTCGACATTGATAATCGGCTTAGGGTTTTGAATTCTAATCGATAAGACTCTTGGCTCACTAGATGTATTATCCGCATCTATAACCACCAGAGTTACCTTATGCTCTCCTGGATAAAGGAATGTATGGGTAACTGTTGATTCCGTAGAATTAGTTCCATCTGAAAAACTCCAAACAAATGATACATCGCTAAAATCACCAACTTGCCCATCTGGGTCATAACTATCTCTTCCATCGAAAATATATGGAGCATCTACCTCGCCATCATCGATTCTAAAATCGATTAAATTACCAGAATCACTGACTTCAAAATCAGCCACTGGGTGTTGATTTAGAACTTGGACCATTATTTGCGCATTCGCAATTGCTCCGTCGTTATCTGTAACAGTCAAATTGACATATTTGACACCAGGAGTAGACCATGCAACCATTGGGTTTTGATCTACAGACATAAAGTCAACAAACAAATTTGTTCTATCGACAATTCCTCCATCAAGATTTACTCCTTCTTCGAAATCCCAATTCCAACCAACTAATTCTCCATCGTCATCTTCGAATACATCTGGCATCATTGTTGCTGTGAATGTTTCAGTGATTATAACATCAGAGAAAATTTGACCCGGGGCCCTATTATTGACAAATATTTGAATCATCTTCATGGCAGAATTGACCCCATCACTAACTGTCAATGTCAAATTGTAAGTTGTGTTAGAAGTTAGACCGTCAGCCCATAGATGATATGCACTAGATACGCCTTTGCCGCCCTCAATACTACCGTCTCCCCAATCCCAAGTGAAATCGAGATGGCTAATTGGAACATTGTCAGTAGTTCTTTCAGCACTGAATTGAATTATTTGTCCTGTGAGTATTGACAGATTAGTCATGATAATTTGGTCATTTACTGTAATGATTGGCCCAGGTGCTGATGTGTCTGAGACATTGATGGATTTCATATCCGCTTGTGACCAAGTACCTCCTTGGTCCAATACTCTTAGTGAAACATTGTATTGACCAACTTCCAAATACGGCCTTACTGGACTCTTCAAAGCAGAGGTGTTGCCATCATCAAAGTCCCAAGCATAAGCAACAGGGTCATCCAAATATGGAAGAGTATTATTTGCCAAAGAAAGTCCCCATGCATCAAATCCATTGCCTACAAATTGCACATTATCCCAAGTTTGTACTTCGACTGGGTCGAGACTTGAATTGGACACTGGGCGCATGTTGTCTAAGAATTGGGCACCGGTTTGCTTGGTATCGATTACATCGCCTAGCATGTCTTTCATTGTTAGGTGGAATGTGTGAACCTCACTGGATTTAGCGGTATACCAGAATTTGGTAGAAACATCAACGCCTCCACCGGCTTGAACTCTGGTCTCCATAGTATCCATCACGATTCCTGATGCATTTTTCACTTCAATTTCAACATCTAAATCTTCGAAGAAAGCATTTGACAGCACATTGAACTCTATTTCTGCGGTATCGATGTTTGAATCGCCATCTCTATCTGCAAGAACTGTTGAATTCAAACTGATACTAGCAGGAGATGTAATTCTTGCAGCTTCTACATCGATTACACCCTGTGGATAAGAACTACCACAGGAAGTATAGTCACAATCTCCTTGATTGGCTGCAAACCATGTTATTGCCCAAATTTCATCTGTTAAATTTCCAAATCCAGGAACAAGTGCTGTTCCAACAGCACCATTGAAATTGATGTCAGAGCGAGTGTAAATGCCGTCTGCTGAAGCTCTACTCATAATCACTCCATCCATCCCAGGAACATCACCAGTAAACCTCATTGTCAGAGGAGCTGGTGACGCTGAACCAGGTGTGAATTTGAATACTTGAACACCCCAACCTTCGACTGTATTTCCAGTCGATGACCAAGGCCCAGCCCAATCGCTGTTACTATCAGCGGGTTGGATTCTACAAAAATCACTAGAACCACATGCAGGGGTCATGTAGAGATTAGACATCCCATAAATTCCCTGATCACTATCAAGAGTTGCCGCTATAGTGAAATTTGTGTAAATATCGATGAAATCTCTTCCGATTACTCCCGGAGTCGCCCCTACTGGGCTCCTAGCTAAATCCTCTATTCCAGATGCGCCAGTGGATGAATCTTGAGCAAGTTTACGAATTGCAGGCCCTCCACCAAGGTGGTCTGCAAGGTATAGCAAGAAAATGAATCCGCCGCCATAGTCTGCAATTCTTTGATTCCACCATCGTACTGAATGATGACTAGCAGTAGTCCAAGCATTGACGTGACCGTATAGTGTTGATGAGCCACCAAAACAAAGGAATGCTGCCATATCAGCCGCTCCCTCATCTATCCACAAATTCTCGTAAGGGTCCAGTGCATTGTGCATCAGGTGTTGCAATTCATGAGCTAAAATAACCTTGGACCAAGTCAATGGTGCATCATCGATATCGATGAAAATCGCTTCACGGGATGCTGACATACCTGGAGAAAAGTATCCTCCAATATTGTAAGCGCCATCAATAGCATAAATCACAATTTCAATTTGACAATTATTGTCGACATCCGGAGCAGCTATTCCTCTACCATCAAAATAATCCTTACCAAAATAGGTCATCAGTGTTGGATAAACCGTAGAATCCCAAGTACTAGCCCAATTGTTGAGGACCGTTGAGGACAAAGTACGACCATTTTGAACCATAAATGCGGCCGTAGAAGTTGTCTTCTCAATTGTTACATCTATTGATCCGCCAGATGTTGGCACTGTTGCTGTATCTCCTTCATTGTAAGGAGTACAAGCTCTACCACTAGTCTTGGCTTGAGGAGAGGTGGCTATTTCAACACCAGGCATCCCTTCGTCAACCCATGAATCTTTCATCATACGTGTTGCGCTGAATAATGCCTCATCGCTACCTGGAATCATGTATGGATGCGCATTATCTGAGCTGAAATCATCCAAGTCGGCAAAGACTGGAGTGAATTCAATAATTTCATCTTCAGGGTTTTCCACTGGGTCTGCAGATGCAAATGGGGTCAATATTGAGACTAGGAAAACAAGTAGAATCGCGTATGCGCGAGTGGTGCATGGTTCAGACATTTATCTTGCCTCCTGTGAAACGCAGTACTGCATTCCAAATAACCGACTTCAAATGAGGTATTTAATAGTCGGCGAATGTGGCATCATCAATGCGCATAGGGATTGCCGCTATTTTGGCACTTCTAATCATCTTACCATCTGCAACATTTGCCGAAGGTGATGAGGTTGAAGAATTGAGTGCAGATTGTGCATTATTCTTTGATGGAAATGTTGCTAACGAGTCTGTTCAATTTCAAACATCATTGGGTCCTAGATTACCAGGTTCTGCTGCAAGTTCAGAATTGCGTGAATCAATAAAGAGTAATCTTACTGGATGGGATATCACTGAAAAAACACATCATGTAAATGGAATGACACTTACTAACCTCTTTGCTACCTGGAACCAGGGGGCTGGTTCAAATGTCATGTTTGCAGCACATTATGATACAAGGCACAAGGGTGATAGAGACTCAAATGTTAGTATGAGGGACAAACCAATTCTTGGCGCTAACGATGGAGCAAGTGGAGTTGCAGTGCTAATTGAATTAGCAAGACATATTCCTGCGATGAATCTATCTCATGAAGTGACTTTATTCTTCACTGATGGTGAAGATCAGGGCGATGATCATTCGACCTATGTGTTAGGGGCGAAGGCATGGGCTGAAAATTTAAGTCAGCAAGATGCAGACAAGATTGAATCATTTATCCTTGTAGATATGATTGGGGATTCAGATTTAAATTTGAGAAAAACCAAACAAGGTAACGATACTCTTTGGAATCGTACTGAAAATACAATTAGGCACATTGATGAGGTCTGTGATTTGAATGATTCATCATACTTTAATTTTGAAGATTATGATTTCGTTTACGATGACCATGTGCCCGCACATGAAATGGGAATACCTGCAATTGACATCATAGACATACGGTTCGGTGAAGGAGCAGAGGCATGGGGAGGACACTGGCACACTCACAATGATACTGCTGACAAAGTAAGTGCAGAATCTTTGCAGAAGATAGGGTATATCCTAGAATCAGGACTGATTTCCGGAGCCTGGTTGGATATCAGAGTACCTGTAGAGAAATGGTTTGAGAAAGATACTGATGAAGACGGTGTTTTCGATATTATAGATGACTGCCCAGATACATTCGGTGAGGGGCAAGACGGTTGTCCAATAGAAGAAAATGTTGAGTCTCAAGATGAACAAGATAGTGATGATCTTGTGATTGGAATCTTGTTGATGGCCTGCATTTTGCTTGTATGTGGTAACTTAGCATGGATAATTTTCGCGGATAACAGAGGGGAGGGGTGAAATCCGCGCACGACCTCGGCTTGTATGCCCGGGGGCTGTATTATTAGCGACAAAAAAGAAAATCGGCTTGCAGCATTGCGCCAAAGGGTGCAATCTAAGTTGATTAAGTCGCGAATTGCCACTCGACGAAGAGAAAAGAAGGCTGAAGAAGAAATTGTGGTCAAAGCGCCACAGGTTGAAGATGAGATTCTTCTAGATACTGAAGATTTTGAGCTATCTGATGGTGATAGAAGAAGGAAAATTGCTTCTGCTTTGGTAATGATTGGTGCATTGATGGGGATATTATCTGGAACACTAATCCTACAGGGTAACCCTTCTGGATTGCTAAACTCTTCAATTTTCAAGTCAGCAGATGCTCTTGACATCCATGGTTTAGTTCTAGATGAGGCAGGTGACCCTGTGTCAGAAGTAGTCATCGAATTGGTTGATCCAGACACCGGTTCTGCGATAAAAAGTAATTTTTCTGATGAAAATGGACGATACATCATCGAATCAGTATCTGTAAAGGAATACGAATTACATGTTTCGAAAGCAGGATACCAAACCGTTATTCTCAAATTCATTCCAGAGCCGATTGGCATTTCACCAATAACAATGCTCGAAGATGAAGGCAAAGGTGACAGAACTAAAGATGAACGCTCTCAAACAGAGGGATGGTCTATGGAGAATGCGGTTGCTTTAGCCACATTTGAAGGATTATTCACCATCGGGTGTGCCTTGGTTGGAGTTCATGCTTCGTTTGAAATTAAACGTAAGAAGAAATATCGAAGGACTCAAACGTTTTGCTGGATAGCATTATTCAGTCGTGGTATGATTATATTCGGACCTGCGTTGATATTACTAGCCATGATATTATTGATGCTTAACAAAGAAGATTTCAATGACCTAAAGGAAATGGAGGTCTTTTGAAAATGTACCTCATTACCGTCGAAGGCGGCGATGGCTCAGGCAAAGGTGAAGCCGTCAGACTATTAGCATCATTAGCCAACCGGATGGCATTCCCTAATGTTCATGTAACGCATGAGCCAAGAAGACACAGTGAATTAGGAAAATTAGCACTCAAGGCCGTAAGTAAGGGAGGCTATACTCCGCTTCAAGAAGCTGGATTATTTGCTGCAGATAGAGTGGACCATTCACACACTTGGATTCGTCCAAGATTATTGAAAGGTGACCTAATTATTTCAGATAGAAATATTCATTCAAGTCTTGTTTACCAAGGTGTTGTTGGAGATTTAGGTCTCAAGCAAGTTGCAAAAATGAATGCTGCAGCTATGATTCCAGATTTGGTGATTTGGATAGATTGTGACCCCAATAAAGCGATGAAGAGAATTAATTCTGGCACATTAAGGATGGCTGGAGAAAAACATGAGTATTTTGAAACCACTGAAATTCAAACAAAAATTCGTGCAGGATTTAGTGGAATCCTATCTGGAGAAATTGAAACTCCACCTCCATTCAATCGTTCTTTAGTCATGGGACCAGTCCTGAATGAAAGTGGCCTAGATGAATTAGAAAAACAACTTTCACAGGTTCTAAGTTCATTCTTTAATCGAAGGCCTGAGCCACTAAATGTTAGTCGTGACGAGGTCGATAGGCACCTATTGAAGAGCCTTACAACCGGAGTTCAGACCCAGCAAAGACTCCCAGGCGCTCCCTCTCAACATATATCATTACTAGAAGACTGGTTAGATGGAAGATCTCCTGCTCAATGGATGGAAATAGCTGAGGAAGAATGGGATGAAAATAGAGCGAAAGGCAGCGATGTCCCCGCTAGACCAATCGCCCATTCATCATGGGCTATACTCGGAACTCTGTCTCTTACCGATACAACAGATGTTCCTAGTTTGCATAAACAATTAGGCCCTGTAAGATCAGTAACAAAAAGGCATACTCAAAGATTGGTTAAGTGGCTAGAACAAGAAAGGTGGATACATAGGCAACAAAGCCATGTTCCATTTGCTGAAGCTCAAATGTTCAAGTTACGCAATAGTAGACTAGGTTATGGCCGGCTCTGTTTGGCAATGTGGCCATTAAGGTCTGCATTATCAAGTTGGAGAAGAGCAAATCCCGATTCGAATTGGGAAGAAGCACTGAAAGACATTATTCACGAAACTGAAGACAAAAAAGTACCGTTACAGATTAGAAAAGCGGTTCAGTTTGTTATTGAAAGGCTCCGCCTTATCTCTAGTGGACATGCAGAATGTCCAGTACCAAAAGACGTAGAAGAATTATTGGTTTGGTGGGCGATACAGCCACCGGAATAATCACTCTTGTTCATCTTCAACTTTCAGGCTAAAACGGCTACCAGAAGGCAACATTACCTGTGAAGGCTCCCTGTTGAAAAATGCAGGTCGAGCAGATAGGGAAGAGGCCAAAAATGCTCCAATAAAGATTCCAAATGGAGTCCCTGTAATCAACCTCATAGTGGCTGTGGATTCATATGATGTTAACATTTGAGTAAAACCATCAAGAGCCATGGGCATAACTGCAATCGCTGCGATTGCAAGCAAAACTATTGTTCTACGGTTCTTTCTATAGATTCCATCCATCATTCTATCAGGGAATAAAGATAGGAATGAATCTCTTAATGTCCAACGATTCAAGCCCCTTCTAGAGAAGATGAAACCGCCGATTGCCAATCCCAAAAATATCCCAACATCCCTTACACATACAGGCATTTGATTGCCATTAATTTCCCAGGAACGTTCTGCTTTGTTGTGACAATTTAAATCTCCAAAACCATAGATGAAAGCAGCATATGGGTCTAAATCACTCCACGAAAATAGTCCATGTTCACTTTGATTATGGCCCATCCCTGCTCTTTCCTCAGTCTGTACATTGCCCCAAGAGCTTTCTGAGAAATAATCTATCGAATTAGCCCGGCCAGATAATTCTGGAACACTATCAGTTGGAAGGTAATAGGGAACAAGGAAGAACGAGATGACGAAAAATGCTGAGACTCCCCCTACCCAATAGCCAACCTTTCTTTCTCGATTGCGGTTCTCAAGACCGTTCCTCTCCATGTTTGACGCCAATAGAAGGAAGGGGATATGTTTTCGCCTGAACCGTAGTGGACAAAATATGGAGGAGAAGGTCGGTTTCAGGAGAGCATTGTCTGCTGCAGTTGTTCTAGGCCTCTACTCTGGATTTATGCTCGGTGTTGCAATTGCGATGAGTATGGGTAATGATGGACTCAAATTAGCAGCCCTACTTTGGGGGGGTGTTATTGTACTGTGTGCCCTTGTTTTGACGCCTATTTTGGCTAGAGGACGCAAAAGAGGAGTCCCCGAAACAGATCAGTATGTGAAGAGTTTACGTAATGGATTGGATGAATTCAATGAAGGAGTTGGTGGATGGAGAACTCTTTCCCATGTACGAGGAGAAGGCATGGGGGCGTCGATTTCTCTCTCAAATGCATCTAATCCTTTGATAATAATCGAAAAAGCATTACTTATTTCAAACCGCTGTAAATTGATTTTTCGTTTTCCCAAAGACGACCCTTCGTTACGAGAACGAACTCTTCCAATTCTGGAAGAGAAGGTTGGAATTTCAAGAATTCAAAGACGTACAAAGTCATTGACTGTTGTACCAGAAGTAATAATTGATAATTCAGTAATCATTACTCGCTCGATGATGCTTTGTCCCCCATTGATGGTAGCCGGCTCAATGGGCTTCTATTCTGTAGCTCCAGGCCAGCATTTACTCATGGCATTAGGTGCTATTGCTGGAGCGATTTTAGGAATGCTAATTGTAACAAATAAAGGGCGATAACTACCGGAGAAGTAAAACCAACTCTTGTCATGTGGTAAGATATGCGGGAAATTACCTTATTTTGGGGAAGGGCCCGCTTAACCAAAACAGATATTGCCCCGCTGCTTAATATTGTCTCTAATATGGTATTTCTAGCATACATCAAACGTACACCACGTGATGTCAGAATGCTGATTAAAGCTAAATTCAAAGAAGGCAAAGTACCAGAGGACTTGAATTCTCTTTACTTCTTAGAATTGCTAGACATACACCATACTCCTGAAAGTGAAGATGAGAGTTTTGTCCTCAACCTCAGATTATCGCATCCGCTTTCTAATTTCAATGCAAGAACGGGCGGTACAACTGCGGCACCAGGATGCAAGATTGATGCTGAAGGCATGACATATATTTTGCAAGGCGGAAATGTAAGACTAAGACTGGTTGTTGCAATGGCTAAATTGATGGCTAAGCCGGATAGAATCTCTGCAAGGAAACTCGATTTATCTACAAATGCTGATTCGGGACCTCTAAGTGCAAAACAACTGAAAATGGCAAAATTCGCGTATGATGAAGGATGGTATGACATCAAAAAACGCGTAAGGATTTCGGAAATGGCAGAGCGTTTAAACATCGCAAGGGCGACACTGGCTGAGCATTTATCTCGGATTGAAAGCATTGTCATGGATGATTTGATGGGGTCATTTACAAACATAAAAATTGATCAAGCCGAATTTGAAATGTTCAAAGACATGGTTGTTTCAGATTCGACTAATTTAGGATATTCTGATGACGATAATTTTAACAAATTACTAACAAATATGCATAACACTTTCGAAAGTGATTTTTCTTTGATAGATGAGGATAACAAAGACTAGTAATTGTAAGACTCAGAACATTGGATAAGTGATATCATGGGCGATTTAAACAAGTTACTGAAGAATCTCAAAGATTCTGGTATCAATGTGCCCAATTCGGTCGAAGCCGCCATGAATAAGGTCGATGTTGAGGATTTCACAGAACATGATGCTTCGGGTTTTTATCACGATAGGCCTGTGGTATTCTTAGAAACACCAGAAGGAGGAATGAAGACTATTTCTGCACCACATATGATTATGACACTTCTTGATAATCTCGAATTAGATAGCGGACAGCATATCGTGATTTATGGAGCAAAGGGTGGCTACATTAGCGCATTGGTGGCACATATTATCGGTGAGAACGGTAAAGTAACTGTTTTCGACCCATCGGATGAGATAATTGCACACATTTCACACAAACTCAGAGGGTATCCTACTGTTGAGTGTCGTAAATCTAATGACCTTACAGAGATCACTCTTCCACCTCTGAACCGAGTTTTAGTAACTGGTCAAATTGAAAGTATTCCTGTATGGCTAAATCATGGCTTGGAAGAGGGCGGTTTTGCCATTGCACCGATAGGCAGCCGCCATAATCAACGATTATTGAAAATTGAAAAACAAGACGATGAATTGTTTGAAACTGATTTAGGAAGTGTTGTTTTTGGACCCCTAAACATCGCAGATTCGGTAATTGAAACACCATCTCCCGTAGAGATGGCCGAATTGATTGAGCAGGTCATTGAATTGATGAATGATGCAGGATTGATCGAAAATGAAGATAAAAATAGATTGTATGATCTAGTTGCTGAGTTGCGTCAATTACCAGATGATTTACCTCCTCCTGAAGAAATGGATGAACCAGGTGAGCATCCTATGATGAAATTAATGCTTCAGAAAGGCGAATGGTTCGTACACTTATGGCCAATTATTCAATCGATGATGGAAAATAGAATCGCATCATATGACTCTTCTGAGAATTTTAATGATGAAAATCATTCAGACTTTGTTCCCTGAGGTGGTATGATGGCAGGATTGGAAACTGAAATATCTAGACTCTCAAATAAAGATGTAAAAATACGTCGCAAGGCTGTTAGACG
This sequence comes from Methanobacteriota archaeon, assembly GCA_002689345.1. Classification (GTDB taxonomy): domain Archaea; phylum Thermoplasmatota; class Poseidoniia; order Poseidoniales; family Poseidoniaceae; genus MGIIa-K1. The sequence goes on from NZFU01000016.1 coordinate 34,294, forward strand.
CTTGTTTGAGATGGAAAACCCAATGGCCCTAAGAGGGTTTGTTCCGTTACTAAACGATAGTGATTTTTGGTTCAGAAACAAGTCACTAGAGGCTCATCGGAAATGGGCTAAGGACGCCGATGATTTACTACCATTGATGAAAGGCCATAAGAGATTAATCGGCGAATTATTACAAAGAATAGATGCACCTGAAATTGCTAAAGAACTTCTTGAAGAAGAAGATCACATTACACGTTCATTTGCTGCAAAAAACCTAGCTCAAGTAGAAAGTTTGCATTCAAGATTTGCAGCAGACTTGCACCATTCGGTTAGAATTATCGCTGCAGAAAACTCTAGTGACAAAGATTTAATTTCCTCCTTAATTGAAGACAAACACTCCTCAGTCCGACGTTCAGCAATTGCTAGTGCTGCAAAAAACCAACTACAATTGGAAGAAAAAACATTGGAAAAAGGTTTGGCTTCCAGTGACCCAGCACTGCGTTCTCTAATCGCATCTCTTGCAGTACATTCAGGTGGGTCTGTTTTGGAAAAGGTATGCAGGGACACCAATCCAAAGGTGCGAAAATCCATTGCAGATACATTGAGAAGAGAAGTTATGGAAGTCGATGAAAGAATTGATTTGATAGCAAATATTTGTCCTGAGATAATTGTACGTTGGTTACGTTCAAGATATGACCCAAAGGCGTCATCTCTACGATGGACTATGATTGAAAATACTACAATAAATTCTCGAACACGCTCAAAGTTAATCGAGCAAATGGATGGAAGAGACGATGTGGATGAGCAGCGTTTGGCTATTGTTTCAGAAGATGATTCCGTATTAGTTCAATTAGCTGCAAGTAATCTATCCGCTTCAATTACAGAATTGAGAGGCGATGAATAATGAATTCCGGGCTACATTTTCATGCAGATGCTAATGATGGATCCAGTAGGAGACTTGGTGTGAAAATTGCGATTACTGGCCCCTTTACTGGAAATATTCTCGAATTAAAATTTCCCAGATGGATTCCTGGATCATACTTTGTTCGAGAGCCAATACAACATATGAGTGACCTATCTGCAAAATCTGATAATGAAGTTGTAAAGGTTGAACGTTTTGGCGTAGATGGAATTAGAATTAAGGACATTAGTGACTCTAGTGAGGTGGTGATTACTTACAAAGTATTAGCAGCAGAAATGACATGTCGTGCAAACCATCTTGATTCCTCACACGTCCATATTATGCCGCCTTATACCTGGATGCTTCCCACCAGAGGAATAGATGCAAAAAGAATGCATGAGACTCACAAAGTTACTTTGGACAAACCTAAGGATTGGCAAACTGCAATCCAATTACCTGGAAAGGAGGGTGAATGGTTTGCAGAAGGCAGAGATGAATTACTAGATGCAATTATGGAATCCAATCCTAATCCAATGATTTCTTTTGAGATTCAAGGGTGTAAACAACATCTGAAACTTTGGGATTCTGGTAGTCTGCCCATCCCTAAGAAAGGTATTGATCGCTTTGTTGAGGCCATGAAATTGGTTATCGAGGAACATTTTGCACTATTCGGCGTGCCAGAATGGAAGGAGTATTGGACAGTATTACATCTAACCCAATCTGGAAGAGGAGGCCTAGAGCATCTGAGGAGTCAAACTTCTATGATGCCTCGAAAGTGTTTGCAGGAAGGAAATGAAGAAGAGTGGAGAGATTTAGTCTCATTATTCAGTCATGAATTCCTTCATCAATGGAATGTCAAACAATTAAGACCGAAGAATTTCCTAAATTATGAACTTCAGAAAGAAGTTCATTCTGACTTATTGTGGTGGTTTGAAGGTCTAACCTCATGGCTTGGAGACATCATTTGCTTGAGAAGTGGTGCTTGGACTGAAGAGGACTGGCGTAAAGACTGGACACGGAAGATGAAGCGTCATACAGACCGTAATGGAATGGAGCATGAATCATTACAAGAAAGCAGTCACGATGCATGGATTCATCTTTACCGACCTAATTCCTACAGTCGAGAGGTTCAAATCTCATATTATCTAGAAGGTGAGATGGCAATATTCTGCCTAGATGTTGAACTGAGAAGGCGTTCTAAGGGCCAATATGGTATGGATGATGTTATGGCAACATTGTATCATCAGTTCAAATTAGATTCAAACAAACCAGGAATTACCCATTCCGATATTAAGAAAGCTCTTGTGAATACTCCAGGAGGTAGAAGACTAGGTAGTATGCTAGACAACCTTGTGAGTGAGAGAAAAGCGCCAGATGTGAATTCTGCGATAAATACACTAGGAATGGAGATGGTCCCGGATAAAAAAACAAAAGGTGCATGGTTAGGACTGAATCTGGCAAATGTTTCTGATTCGATTAAAGTTAGAACACATCTAGCAGGATCCCCTTGTAGAGAGGAGATACACACTGGAGATGAAATTATTGCAATCGATGGACTAAGAGTTAAATCGACTAAGGAATTAACCGCAGCAGTCTATGGAAATCAAGATGTGAAAACCAATGTTACAATCGCAAGAGAAGGCGTTCTTAGAGAAGTTGTAGTTGTACCTAAAGCAAACCCTGAACACTTGCTAAAGGTTGAAGGAAAAGGTAACAAGATTTGGAATGCAATCAAATCAACAAAGCGTTAATCATTCGATTCTAGATAATTCTTCTAGCAAAATATGAATCGGCGGCAGGTGATTAGAAATTGTATGCCTACTGGTCTTCGGGGGATACAGATCTCCACTTAGGCTCATATCAATCACATCCTGTTTGCTAATAGTTTCAAGACCACACCCCGGCCAAGGGTCTACTGAAACATCATCGTTTTCCATGTAATCAATTAGAATCACTGGAACTCTCTTTAATCCTAAAGAAACGGCAACTGAATGGCGATGATGACCATCAAGAATCGCTCCTGATTGTGAATCAACCAGCAATGGTTTGGTAAATCCACCCCATTTTTTGGTCATGTCCAACAACTTATCTCGATTTTTAATTTTGATTTCTTCATGGGGCTTTAGCCAGTCCAAAGAGACAAGTGTAACATCATCTGCATCCCATGACATGGCACATTCCAAGGCGATAGATGGGATAATGCTTTGGAAAGGGTGAGCGCGACACGGCGCATGGAGGAGGGGCTACTTGCAGATGTGCGGGGCGAGAATATTCCCTCATTGGTTCCTCAAAACGAGGATTTGACCCATGTTTTGAATGTCCTAAGTACCGGCGGTTATGGCGTATGGGTAGTCGGTGGTGCTGTCAGAGATTGCATATTGGGAAAAATACCCAATGAATACGACATATGTACCACTGCAACCCCTGAACAGGTAATCGAATCATTCGAAGATACGATTCCTACAGGTGAAAGGTTTGGAACAATCACAGTGAAATCTGGCAAATCTATGTTCGAAGTAACCACATTACGTACAGAAACAGGTTACGGAGATGGTAGAAGACCCGATGTTGTAGAGTGGGGTTCTAGCCTTGAAACCGATTTATCTCGTAGAGATTTTACAATGAATGCTATGGCTTATGATTGTGCAAGAGAGTTATTGCATGACCCATTTGGAGGAAGAAATGACCTCTTGGATGGTAATTTACGTGCAGTGGGTAATGCTAGCCAGCGTTTATCGGAAGATGGATTGCGAATAATGCGTGCATATCGATTCATGGATCGTCAAGAAAAAGGCATTTGGTTGCCTGATAATGATTTATCAGCTGCTTTAATTGACAACCGTGCTATGCTAACCTTAGTTTCAATTGAGAGAATTTGGAATGAATTGGAACGGATTATACTAGGTAAAAATGCAGGAATTGTACTTTCTCGAATGAATAAGGATGGGGTACTACCGGCCATTATAGGATATCCATTGGCAATCAATGCTTTCGAATTAGTTTCTAAATTGTCCGCCGATTTAGAAGCGAGAATTGCGATATTATTTTCAAATCTAAAGTCAGAAGAAATAACTGAAATCTTGAAGCGATTAAAGGTCTCAGGTAAGACTCTTTCAAGATCTAAACACCTACATTTCTTGATTCGTAACACTCCTTCTAAAAACGATTTACGCCTCTATAGAAACACAGTCTCAGATGAAGTAAAGACGCATGCATCATTACTGAATGCAATCGGTGAAGATACTTCATTAATCATAAAGTCACTAAAATATCCAACTAGTCTAGAATGTTTGATCGATGGAGAATGGTTGATGAAAAAAACTGGTTTGAACCCTGGTCCTAAATTGGGTAGACTCAAGGATTGGTTATTCAGAATACAAATCGAGAGGGGTTACAAAGAAGTTGAACAAATGGAAACTGCACTATGCACCATTCCTTGGAGTCATGGAGACCCTACTCAATGGCCTAAACCAAAATGGCCATGATGCCCACAAATTATTGAGTGAACCTCTACTCGTCAGTTTATGCCCGAAGCCAATTCAAAAGGTGGATTCCTATCATACACTGGTGGTATTTTGATGTTAATGGGATTTGTCGCAATGATTTCAGGAGTACCTGGACTTGGTTTTCCTTGCTGCGTAATAGGGATATTTGCATTGATTGGTTCTGCAATATCCTCTGCTAATTCATCATTTAATTCAGGTGAAGGAAAGATGGTACTCAAACAAGATTCTACCGGCCAATGGAATTGGATGTCTGAAGGCGCCAATCAAAGCACTCCTCAAAACAATGCTTCGATGTATAATGAGCAATCATCGCAAATAATGGCCAGAGTTATTCAAGAGGTTAGAGGTGGTAAAACATTAGATCAGTTAGAGCCTTCAGAGTTAGACATCCTCTCTAGTGCTTATGGCATCGATAGTGGTTCGAAGTCACAAAAGATCGAAGCACTTCATAATTCAGATATGGCGCGCATGGGTCTCAAAATTGGTGCTGTTGCTGCTGCTGGAGGAATTGGAGCAGTCGGTGCAGCACATATTGTCAAGAAGGGACGAGAAAGAGCAATCCAGAGAGCAGAGGAACTTCGTGAAGAAGGTCGTGCAAAATTGCAAGAGAATATTGAGCAAGGCAAGAACAAGATAAATTCTAAATTACCTACCAATGAGTCTGGAGAAACTGCTACTGAAGTAGGACAGAACATTGTAATGGAACAGATTTCTAATACGATTAGAGAAAAGAATCTAACACCAACTATTCTAATGCAGATTGCAGATGTCGATAAAGATGGAAAATTAGACCCCCTTGAAATTTCAGGGGCACTTTCTACTGCAATCGGCTTCGCAGTGCCCGCATTCATAGTCAGTGATGCTATCAAAGATTTTGATTTAAACAAGGATGGAAAATTAGACCATGGAGAACTAAAACTACTATGGGCAAAATTAGGATTTGAAGAAGAACAAGAAACTGAATTCAGTGATGATGAAATTGATAACGTCCTAGAAGAGGTTGCCGAAGAAGACCCAGAAGAAGTAGATATTACTACTGAGGAAACTGAAGTCGAAACCGCTGAAGTGGCTGAAGTTGAAGCGGTAGCAGAAGAGGAATCTACTGCAGAGGATTCACCTGAACAAATTGAATCTGAGGTTCCTGAAGAGGTTACTATTACAGAAATTGAAACCCAAAGCGGTGAACTAAGCGATGGAATCGATACTAAATTCGAAGAATTAATTCTTGAGATGGAAGGTGCTAGGTTCTCTAGTGAAAGAAAGAAGTTGATGGAGAAGCAGGTTAGCGAGTTCCTAGTTCAGATCCGCATTCAAAA
>NZFU01000017.1 GCA_002689345.1 Methanobacteriota archaeon
GGTACTGGGTGAACCCATCCAAATAGGTCTTCATCGACCTCATTCTGGATATTGGTTAGAGCGTCATACAATTTCTGAGTTAAATCCCCAGGGGTAACTCCGTCACCATATGTGACTGTATTTTCACCTAATGTGATTGAACCGATTGGAGAAATAACTGCTGCTGTTCCACAACAGAACGCTTCTTCTGCCGCCATAGCGAAATCTGCAGCGACCTTTGTCTCAACAACTTCGTATCCCATGTGGCGGGCTAGCTGGATGATTGAGTTTCGAGTAATTCCCGGTAGAATCGTACCGGTTAATTCTGGTGTGTAAAGAACTCCATCGTTTAGGCAGAAGAAGTTTGCAGCACCAACTTCTTCGACGTAGGTGTGTTCTTCGGCATCAAGATAGATCACTTCAGCATATCCTGCAGCCTTAGCTTTCTTTGATGGCATCATACCAGGGGCATAATTTCCTATGGCCTTGACACCACCAGAGCCTCCAGGTGCTGCTCGATGATATTCATCACTGATTAGTAACTTGATACAAGACATTCCGCCCTTGAAGTATGGTCCAACAGGCGTGACATAAATCATGAATGTGTACTCAGGTGCAGGTGCGACACCTAATACAGGCCCACTACCGTTTAGAAGAGGTCTGACATAGAGTGCTCCTTTGCCCATAGGTGGAATCCATCTTGCGTTTTGTTGAACACATTGCTCCACAGCATCAAGGAAAATCGATTCAGGAACAGGGGGCATCTTCAATCGGTCAGCCCCTCTTTGCATTCTCCTTGCATTTTCTTCTGGTCTGAATAATACTACTCGCCCAGCTGCAGTCCTGTATGCTTTCATTCCTTCAAACAAACCTTGGCCGTAATTGATTACTCCAGCTGCAGGAGATATCGAGATGTTTCCATATGGCCGCATCTCTCCAGGCTGCCATGGTGCATCGATTGCAGTTTTTGCAATATACATGTAATCAGTCTCGGTCATCGAGAATGTCAGGGAGTCCCAATCAACCGGCGCTTCGCTCATTATTGGCGACCAGAGCCCGGAGGTATTCAATGATTGTGCGCAAAACTGCGCGATGTATACTTTCGACAAGTTGTTGTCCTATTGACTCTCACACAACAACATGCGCTGGAGCGGTGATGTTGCAATTATCACCGGCAGGTATGCTTCAATTCAAGATTCGACAGTCATTGAATTGTGGTCACGTGCTCGTTCTGGTGAATCTGTATTGCTACGAATACATGGCATCAAGCCATGGTTTGAGATTACACCACATGGGAGATGGAGTGAATCTCATGAGTTCGATATTTCTCATATTGAATTACATGATGATGTGGTTAAGATTGTCGGGCCAGAGATGAAGTGGACCGATTTAGGCATCAAACCCGTTTGGAAAGTCTATGTCACTCAACCTTTCATGGTGCCTAAACTTCGACAAGAATTGAAAGGACGTTGCACGATATTGTCAGGAGATATACCCTTTGTCAATCGCTTTTTCTTGGATGGAGATTTTTCGATGCATGTTTCGGTAGATGGTGAAGTCGGACAAAGCGAGCATCCAGTTGATATTTGCTTAGAACTTACAATGGACGATGTCGTTCATTGCGACCCTTTCCCTGCTCCATTCAAAATATTCTCATTTGATTTAGAAACTTCAATTGCTCATGATACTATACTCTGTGCTGCGGTTGTAATCGAGGATATGGGGACTGGAAAAAGAACTCATCACACATTTGCTGAAGACGAAGAATCAATTTTGAAAGAGTTGACAAAATTAGTTCGCGAAAACGACCCGGATATTATTACAGGGTACAATATCGATAATTTCGACATGGGGAGAATCGTAGATCGAGCAAATTTAGTGTCCAAGAAGAACAAACCTCTGAAGGCAGCAACAATGGGCTGGGGTCGCGTTGCAATTACAGAAGATGGCCGCCGCAGAGACACACTCTATCCAACAAGGGGAACAGCAAGGGCTTGGAATATGGCAGGAAGATGCGTTATGGATGCTTGGTGGCAAGCCCGTCAAGCATTAAGGCCACAACGCGAGACATTGAAGTTCGTCTCAAGATTACTTTTCCCTGACAATGAAGATATGCAGAAGATTGACATCGATGCTTCCAAGATGGATGAAGAATGGGCAAACCGGCCTGAAGAGGTAATCGAATATTGCCTTAGAGATGCTGAATTACCTCTTGACATAATGCACGCAATTCAAGCCTTTAGACGTAAAGAAGCAGTTGCTGCTGTAGCTAAAGTTCCACTTGACACCAGTGCAAATGGCACAACTTCACAACTGATTGATTCATTGGTAATTCGCATGGCAGATAGAAATGCAATTGGCGTTCCGTTGACTGGTTCGGCGGATAAGAAAGAGAGTCAAATCGAAGGCGGATATGTCCATGACGTCGAAGCAGGCTTACATCGTTGGGTTGCAATTCTTGATTTCAAGTCGATGTATCCTTCAATAATGATAGGCAACAATATTTGCTATACAACACGAATTGAAGACAGTAGTACTGACCAGCCTGGTGATGAAGAAATCACTTACAATTCTCCAACAGGTGCTAAGTTCAGAAATGAAAAAGGACGCCGAGGAATGGTCCCAACATTGCTTGAAGATTTGATGTCGCAAAGAGATGTCCATAAAGCGGGGATGAAGGATGCTAAAGATGATGCTAAACACTCTTACCATGACCAAATGCAGTACGCAGTAAAAATTCTGATGAACTCTTTTTACGGAGTTTTTGCAAGCGGGTTTTATCGATTCACACATAGGCAATTAGGTGAATCAATCACCGCTTGGGCACGTCAGAACATCAAAACGATAATTCAGAAATTAGGTGAAGAAGGCCAACACGTTGTGTATTCAGATACAGATTCGATTTTTGTAAAAACACCGGTCGAAGGAGTAGCTAACCCCGAAGAAGCAATGATTGAATTTGGCCATAGTACCGCAGAACGATTTAGTGAAGAGAGCGCCGAATTAGAGTTTGAAACAGGCCTATCTGTATTCTTTAGCCATGGTGCGAAGAAGAGATATGTCGGCCAAGTTGTTTGGCCTGAAGAGAAGATGATGATCAAAGGCTATGAGACCCAACGTACAGATTCTTTCAGATATCTTACCGATGGAATGAAGCAGATGTTCAGATATGTGTTAGCAGACGATTCTGAAGCAGCAATCAATTTAGCAATCGATACAATTGCAGCAGCAAAGAACGGGCAGGTTCCGATTCGAGATTTGATTATGAGCAAATCCTGTAAAGGACGTTGGGATAAAAAAAGGGCAAAATGGGATTTCACCAAAGATTATGCAAATCCAGATTCGATGATTCAAGTCCGTGCTGCAAGAGCCCTAATCGAGAAAGGTCTACCATTTACTCCAGGAATGAAGATTGCATATATTGTTACCAATGCAAAAAACCGACCTATGCAAATACAACCTTGGTTAGAAGAAGACCCTGTTAGTGAATATGATGGACAGTTCTATGCCGACAGACTCGCAACTGCTTTTGGAAGGGTGACTGAAGCGTTCGGTTGGAGTGCGAAGGAATTACTTTCTGGAAATCGCCAAACATCATTGTTCTCGTTCTGATATAATACTCAGGAAGGGCAAGAGTTGAATGGGACAAGGTGTTCTCGCTGTAGTGATGAAGCCTATTTTGATGGCCCTAGTGTTCATTTCCGCCAGCCTTGTTGGGTGCATTTCAAGTGAATCTACCTCTAGTAGTCAAGTCGAGGCGATTTTCGAATTTGACCCAGATAAAAACATTCGAACCGATATGGAAATTGAATTCGATGCAAGCGCATCTCTTCCGCCAGGTGCTTCATTAACCTACAAATGGGATTTTGATAATGATGGTTCATACGATTCTACAGGGAGAGAAACTACGTGGTCTTATTCAGAAGTAGGTGATTATGAAGTTACATTGACCGTTTCTGATGGTACAAAATCTAATTCTCAGACACGCAGCCTTGAGGTATTCAACGCATCAGCGGTTGAGCCTGATGCAAATGCCGGTACCGACCTTCCAACAAGTGATTGTGAAGGGGGAGAAATTCCTTCAGGTGCTGAGTATTTGTATTACATTTGCGAGATGGATAAGAGTACTTCAAGCAAGAATATCTTAGCAACTACTACTGTAACTTTAGATGGTTCAAGTTCTGAGCCAGGCTCTTCTGATGAGTATATTTCAGAGTGGGAATGGGATTTGGATTTATTGCGCGATGAAGATGGCGATGGAGACCCTAAAAACGATGCAGACCTAACCGGAGAGAGCGTGGAATGGAAGGAAGTCTCTCCAGGAGAATACAAAATAGCCCTCACTGTAACTAATGGAGCAGGCTTGACCTCTATTGATGAGACAGTCGTTTACGTCAATTATGTCGGCAAGTGGAATGATTTCGCAATCGGTGGTAACACCTCAAACAGCCCAGTAGATATCGAGTTCTCTTTCCAAGTCGTCCAAGATTCAGATTCTGGAAATACAATTAGATGGGCTGAAAGCGAACTTGTTTATCTTAAAGAAGACGCAGATTGTACAGATGTAGTACTGGGTGACGAAAGTAATTGCCGTGCAAAAATCGACCTTTATGGATTCAATTCAACTGATGAAGAGGCTGGAAACACTAGCGCTATTGGTAAAGATCAAAGGAGCTATGGAGACTGTGATTCGGATACAGATTGTGTAGGTCTCAAATTTTCAGGCTCATACCAATTTGCTGAAAGCAATTGGAAAGATGGCGAATGGACATTTACTGTCAGGAATAATATGGTCAATGATTTAGAGATTGAATCTTTAACAATTCGACTTAGTTACAAATGATGTGCTGGCAGGCATTCTATGGGTGCCGTGCACCGTTTCTCAACAAAACCCGCGTCGCGGTCTTCAAATAGGGGAGGAATGTCGGCAAGTTGCTAAAGGAGAGAGCAAAATGGGATCTCAATGGGAAGATAAGAGTAAACCACACCGCAATATCGTGTTTATCGGACACGTAGACCACGGAAAGTCTACAACCGTAGGCCGTCTACTTCTAGACTCTGGTCACATCGAAGAACACGTTATTGAGAAGAACGAAAAACTAGCCGCTGAAGCGGGCAAGGCCGGATTCGGACTTGCTTACGTTATGGACGGTCTGAAAGAAGAGCGCGAGCGCGGTATCACAATCGATGTCGCACACAAGGAATTCTTTACACCAAAGTACTACTGGACCATCATCGATGCTCCAGGTCACCGTGACTTCGTAAAGAACATGATTACCGGAGCAAGCCAAGCAGATACAGCTGTACTGCTATGTGCTGCTAACGACGGTGTCAACGCGCAGACAAAGGAGCACGCATTCCTTGCTAAGGTATTGGGTGTTGCTGAGTTAATCATCCACGTCAACAAAATGGATATTTCCGGTGTTGACTGGTCTGAAGACAAGTACAAGTCCGCATGCGCAGAAGTTACTGGCCTACTGAAGGTCGCTGGATTCGGCAGTCAACTTGACCGCATTCCAATGATCCCAGCATCCAGTCTAAACGGAGACAACGTCTACAAGAAGTCCGACAAGTGCCCATGGTACTCCGGACCTACACTATTCGATGCAATCGATGCAGCGGCTATGCCAAATAAGCCAGTCGACAAGCCACTTCGCCTACCTATCCAAGATGTCTACAAGATTTCTGGAATTGGTACAGTGCCAGTTGGTAAGATTGAGACAGGAACTCTGAACGTTGGAAAGACTGTAGTCTTCAACCCATCTCAGAAGTCCGCTGAAGTCAAGTCTATCGAGATGCACCACACAATGGTAGCTAAGGCTGAACCAGGAGACAACGTTGGATTCAACGTTCGTGGACTAGCAGCAGTAGACATCCGCCGTGGTGACGTTGCTGGATACTCAGACAGTGAGCCAACCTTCGTCCGCCACGATGAAACATTCGTCGGACAGATTCAGCTTATGGATATTCCAAAGGCTGTATCAATTGGTTACACACCTGTATTCCACGCACACACCGCTCAGGTCGCTGTGCGCTTCCAGGAACTACTTGAGAAAACTAACAAGGCAGGAAAGGAAGCTAACCCTAGCTTCTTGAAGACCGGTGACGCATGTCTGATCCGCTTCCAACCTACCAAACCAATGGCAATCGAGCAAATGGACACATTCCCAGAATTGTCCCGCTTCGCTATTCGTGACATGGGCAAGACCGTCGCAGCTGGCGTTTGTCTAAAGATCGAGAAGAAGTGAGTTTGAGATCCGACTGGACTACGATCCGAATGGAAGAGAGGTGAATAACATGGCAGCAGTGACCATCATCAAACTAACAGGCGAAAACCATCGAGATATCGATGCAGTTGCATCGCAGATTAAATCAATCTGTGATAATGGCGGCATTAGTCTACGTGGGCCAATTCCACTACCAACACGACGTCTTGTGGTTCCATGCCGCAAGGCCCCTGATGGTGAAGGAAGTGAAACCTACGATCATTGGGAGATGCGCATTCACAAGCGTCTCCTTGAGATGGATATTACCAGTGGAAAGGACGAGAGTGCCCTAAGACAGGTTGCTCGTATTCCAATTCCAGACACCGTGAGCATCGAATTATCGATGCGCTCGATGAATTGAAACTGACTAATGTCAGGGGCGCATTATTGCGCTAACCCCGATGAGTAGACGGTGAGTCAAGTTCTGATGAACTAACTCTCCAAACGACTAACCGTCTACTCATCTCAATCTTTCTTACAACTTTCAAAGACCTTCCAGTCTTCAAAGTGCTGCGATTTCTGCAACACCGGAATCTACCAGGTAGTTTGCAGTCATTTGATCTAAGAATAATACATCTCCAGCACCTAGAGAAATTTCTCCATCTGCAGTAATAATTGGTTCATCCATCGATTGAATAACTCTGATTCGAAGCAATTCATTTTCGGTTGCCTCTAATGCTTCATCTTCTACAACAGGCGGCGGTGAATCATCAACAGCTTCTGCAGCCGCCCATGCATCGAAGTCCAACTGTTCTTTCTGCTTAGATGGAGCGAGTTCCATCGCAGCTGCGTGATTTCCTTCATCGATAGTTTCAGCGATAATCGGAGATTCACTAACAGGTTGTGTACCTGCTAACTCTGGGAATTCATCAGCCTTGGCTAGAATTTCTTCTTCATCCATTTCTAATTCAGGAAGCGGTTTTGAATTCTCTTCTAATGCGATTGGTGGAGGTCCTTGGCCAGTAAGGCCCCCACTTTCAGGAACGAATGAATCTAATTGAGTTGTACCTGCGGCTAGAGTAATACCCTTAGATAATTCTTCAGAGGCTAATCCCATTTGCATTCCATTCCAATTTACAGTTTGTTTGAACTTGTTTAATTGTTCAGTTGCATTCGAATAAAATTCCCTTTCAGCAGGATCATGCCTAGACCAATCTAGACTTGCAAGGTCTTGACCTTGGGAACCACCCTCGGTTCGAAGGGCTATGCTAGCCGAATGTTGCATCATTGCAACAATTCGCTTTCTAGCCAGTTCTGACGCAGTGCGTCTAATGTTCGCTTGGCGCTTTTGCATGGTTTGTAATTTCAATGAAGGACCAACAGCCCGATAGACTTCATGAATTTCTATTTCAACAGTATCAAGTAATTGCCCAACCTTTTCCCAAAAATCACTACGAGGTAAAGGCATAGGCACGCTTCTACCAACTTGTTGCCTAAGAGTTGAGAACAATTGCTCTTCAACCTCTTTTGACTGAGCCGGGTTGAGGAAGGTCCGCTCGGCCATGCTTCTTAGCGTGGCGCGGGCCACCTATCAACCCTTCAGCGCAAATCTCTAAACATTGAGAACGAAGATTCAAACCCGCGGACGCTGGGTCCACCGGTGGTGGACCCAATTAAGCAAGCATATGTCCTAGTCATTCTGATGTTGCTCACTCCATGGGCTGCAGCAGATATTGCGACATGGCAAGGGCCAGAATCTTCACCAGATTCAGCCGGGATGGCTCCCTCTAATTCAACATATGATGGATTCCAAATCCCTTCTAATTCTACAATAACCGATTCGGAATTTTCTCTATCTCCACAATGGACTATTGCTGGAGATAATGGTACATCTTGGTCAGATAATACACCGGGGGGGTTTTCGGTTGGGCAGACTAACGGTACTTCCTATCTTACATCAAATGGAGAATTGACATTATCTCCGAACTCAACCTTTGGCGTAATGACCGATTTCGAAACAAGTACGCCTCAATTCTCTTCTTGGTCATCTCAGGGTGATGAATTTTGGATTCCTATAAATCTCTCAAATGTAGCATATGGACCTTCTAATGCTACTTCAGGATTTACCGCCGCCGGTACTAACGGCTCAATCACTCCTGGGTCTCAAGGATTTATTCGGTCTCAATTTTGGCCCATCCCTGATGTCGTGAGATATTTCAATCTCTCTTTTGATCGATGGAATTCTTTCGATTCAGGAGATGTATCTGAGTTGCATTATACTATTGATGATGGACAAAATTGGCAATTACTGGACAACTGGTCGGGAGTTACTAGTGATTGGGTACGAGAGAATTATTCACTAGATTCATTGATTCAAAATGCAACTAGTATCGGCTTCAGATACTTTGTAAGCACTTCAAATAATTCTTCACCTGATGTGGGATTATTCATCGATTCATTCAATTTAACAAATGAAGGAGAACCTTTAGCAGCCTGGTTCCATGGAAATGCTAGTGGACAATATTCAATGAACGCAGATGGAACACTGATTATTCCCGTCGACCTCTCTGGTCTTACCGCACCTTTAGAATTCACATATTGGGCTAATTGGGATATTCAAGGAAGTAATTTCGATAACTTAGTGGTAATGATTTCACAGGATAATGGCTCTTCTTGGGCAATAATGAGTCCTTTGCCCGGGGTTCCTGGACAAGGTATCTCTTCAGGTACTGCAACATTTACACAGCAATCATTTGGTTGGAGAGAACTCCTACATCCATTCCCTCCGTGGGCAGCAGGTGGTACAAATGCATCCAACACATTACTAAAATTCAGAGTGACTACAGATAATTCAGTGAATTATGGCGGTAGTGCTATCGATGGATGGGAGGGAATAATGATTGATGATTTACGAGTAATTTCTGCAGCAGGGTCACCAAATATGCAATCAAGATTACTATCAAATTTTACATCTAACTCAAGCCAATCATTAGTTTCTGTTCCTGGATATGCTAATGATTGGCAACATGTGGATTGGGAAGGTCATAATGGACCTTGGTCAACCTTTGATTCTTTTGAGGTAGTACAAGGCCTTCCTCTAGGCTGGCGAATTGACCATGTCAGGGGCTCAACCTCATGGGAGAGAGGACAAATTGACAATTCGAATGGTTTTGGACCGAATTCCACCTCTTGGCCAAGCGGTGTCAATGGTATGGCGATAAATCTTGATGGAGATTATACCAACAATGTTTATTCTCATTTGGTTTCACCAATTTACAACATACCAATTGGTGCAACTGCAAGATTGACATTCAATCATTGGATTTGTAGCGAACCAGCATGGGAGGGTGGCTCGATATTTACTTCGATAGACGACGGTTTAACCTGGCAGCACTTTGGAGACAATATCTCAGGATTTTATGAACGAGTTTCTCAGGTTAATACTAATTCGCCATTTTTCGGTCATGGGATTTTTGATGGTTCAACAGTAGCAAACGGCTGTGGTACTGCGAATTCAAATCAAACATTTAGTAGGGTTAGCGGAGATATTTCAGACTTAGCAGGGAATGATGTCAGAATTAGATTTTCATTCTTTTCAGACCAATACGTAGAGGAAGATGGTTGGTATCTTGATGATGCAGGTATTGTAATCGATAGGTTCCAGTCCAATGGAACTTGGATAAGTCCAACAATTAATGCTGATGATTCAGGTTGGGCTAGACTAACTTCATTATACGAAATTCCAGAAGGAACGAATGTAACAGTTGATGTTTTAGACACCAATGACAATATTGTTGAGGGCCATGAAAATATGACCCTGCCCTTCGATCTAAATATTGCAGCATGGGAATATCCTCAGCTTAAATTTAGATTGGAATTATCAACAAATAATGAAACTTTAACGCCGAGAATTGAAATTTTACATCACGGTATAACTGAGTATTTCACTTTAGAATTATTACAAAAAATGGATCCAAACTTGCCAGAATGGGTTGCAGACCCATCCTTAGCACCTTCAACAAATTTAGAATACACTAGGATTATTTTCCTACCATCTTGGCGACCATTCAGCGATGTATCTATCGAATGTGTAGGTAATATCTCTGCTAAAATGAACACAATTCCAAATCGTGTTCCGGTGTTATCAACCGGTTATCCTCAATTTGCAGGAGCACAAAGCAATCTGATCGATGAAAAAGAGTGTGGTGAAAAATTGGGTAATCCATTCGGCCCTGCACAAGCTACGACACTTGAATTACGAATTGTTGCGGGAGAGCAATTTGAATGGATAAAAATCGAACCGATTACTTTGCTTGCTCCAATTAGTCCTTCAATCGATTTAGGCGATGATGGAATTATCGATTGGAAATGGGATGGGATTTTCCATCATTCAACAGAGCTATATTCACTAGAAATTGATGGAATGCCGACATCGATCGTAAATTCACACGGCTTCAAAACCGATTATACCAATAGTCTAAATTTCTCAATTTTATTACCAGCAAGGAATCTTTCAGAGGAGTCTTGGGATTGCGGTATAAACTTCCATTGCTATAACGGCGGTTTAAATTTCATAACTAATGGCTCTCAATATCCACTGATTACAGAATCTCAATTGTGGATGAACAATTCAGGGTTTTCACATTTCATGACCGAATACAAATTCTCTTTCACAGCAAACCACCTAACTAATTTCAATCTATTTTCAATCAATTATATTTCAGGATTTAATCATTCAATTTTCATAAATTCTTCATTGATTGAGTTATTTGTTCCAAATTCGGATACCACTTCAACCCTGCCGGTTACTATCTCTGCTCAAAGAGGAGGGGTGTTTTTCGATGGGGAATTGACCCATGAAAGGACAATCGAAGACTCATGGATTTCATTACCATCTCAAACATTCAGGCCAGGATATATTCAGACAGCAGTTTCAAATCATCAAATATTGACGAATTCATCTGCCTTAGATTATGTAACTCTGAAAATTTCATCCAGTTCAAATATCGCTGATACCATTGCCGAAGTCACGATTGATAATCTTGTAAATGGCGGCCGCTTCATTCAAAATTCAGGTGCAGGAATTTTATCCTTAGATACTTACAATTGTAGTTGGGATGGCGAGAATGTTGTTTGGTCATTAGAATCAAAATGGCTTTTAGATGATAATTCCAGATTATTTTGGTTTGTATCTGCAACAAATCTGGATGGAATTACATTGGGTCCAGCAATGGGAACTTCCGGCTCAGCACAGCATGCAGCATCAACTAACGATCTAGAAGTAATAGCCTTCAAAGCCTGGTCAAATAATCGTTCACTCCATGATTTAGGAAATCCGTTATGGCCATTGAATATAATGGGAAATAATGAGATTACTATCGAAGGCGAAGTTCGATATTCTGGTTTGAATGGAGTTAACCCTAATCCTCAGGATGTAGATGTAAAAATCGAATTATTCGATGGAGAAGAAATGATTGATTATGTAGATGCCAATATCGGAGTAGACGGTAAGTTCAACACATCGCTAATCAGCCCTAATATTGCATCATTGAGTGGTACTGAATTGAAAATAAGCCCAAGGCTTGAGAATATTGGAAACCCTCAATCAAGCAGTGCAGTAGATGCAACATCAACATTCCAGAATGTCTTATTCGTATTGGATGCAAATAATTCCGAGATAATTTCTCTAGAGATTAATGCCCCGGGCGGCAATCAGCCAGCGGATGGACATATTTGGCATCCTGGCCAAGACATACCTCTACAATTGCACGTAGAAGATGATAATGGCCTACCATCTAAAATGGAGTTGTTTTACAACAGAAGTGGTAGAGGCTGGGAATCGATTGAATTCCTCACACCAGTTGGGGCGACTTCAGCAATAATCGATTTACCATTAATAGATGAATCATCAGTTCCTTTGCCTACCGAAGATAACGGATGGCTTGATGTGTATATTCATGGTTTTGATTTAGCAGGTAATCCTCTTTCAGGAGGTGGAGATTTTGATAACCCGTATGCTACAATATATGTGCAACCAAGATATGATACTGTGATAGAGGGTGACTCAATCGGTCTAGATTTAGTTGGAAACCAATTATTGCCAGGAAATACCCACAGGTTTAATTTCACAATTTCGGATGGCAATGGAATCGATTCAATCGATAAAATTCAAGTTGTATTATCGAAGCATCAAGATATATGCAGTATCGAATGGACACCTTGGAACAGTGAGATAATCCATGACTCAGGGTGTTTCATAAAAACACCTGTAGTTCAAACAATACAACACTGGCAAGTAAACACTTGGGATGTATATTTTGACTTTGAATTACGATGGGATTTAGGCGAAGATATCGAGGACCAAGAGAATATTCCTTCACTTAGGTTATGGGATGAAAATGCACCTTTGCCGGCATTACAATCAATCGAACATTATTCATGGACTATACACAGTGGAATTGATTTGCGTATTGTAAATGCAGAGGATAAGATTGCACCTCTAGGTGAATTGATTGATGGCATCATTTACATCCATGCTCAGGATATTGTAGATGTCGACATAGTTGCCTATCATATGGGGTACGATATTCCAGCACATAATCTTCCTTTCAGTACATCCTACCTTGTAGAATTGATCGGAAATAATGGTTCATCTCAATTTACTAATTCGTTCAACAGCGATGGCAGTTCAAGTAATAGGATAGTTTTTGATTCAGCTTATTTTGGCACGCAAGTCAAATTACTTGTAAATATGATTACGATTACAGGGCATAGCGATACTGGAGATTCAATCGACATCATTACCGATGATTCATTGCCGATAATTTCAGTATCTAGTGGACACTTAGTTAGCATTGATTCTGATGAATTAGATTCAGTCCCAGTTGAAGTTACCATGGTTGATGCTCATGGATTAGACGACCAGCCGTTAATTATGTACTGGAAATATATCAGACAAGGTCGAATCGTAGAAGGCACAAGCGGTACTGCTGAAATACCGGTACAATTCCAAAGCGTAAGATCTAATTTATACTCTACAATAATTGATTTGAATACCTCTACCGATTTACAAAAAGGCGATTCAATCATGATTTGGTTTGATGGACAGGATGCTTCAGGTCGTCAAATTACCGGCTTAGGAACCAGTGATGTGAATCCGATAAATACGATAATCAGATGGATTGCATACGAGCCAGTTCTAGATGAAATTGTAACAACTCCTTATCGTCCAAGCGTGGGAGATATTATCTTGATCGATTGTAAAATCAAGAATATAGGATTGTTAGACGGCATCTCAAATTTAACATTGTACGATGGTGATGATAGGGTAATTCAACGCCTAAATTTCACATTATTAGTCAACATGGAATATGTCCACACTTTTGAGGTTGAGGCATGGGGCGAAGGCGATCTCGGCTTGTATATTCAGATAGATGGCCAAGAACAGATACCCGTGCCAATAGCTAATGTAGAAACTAGAGTTGACGACTCATCCAATTCACAAACAACATTACTCGGTCTAGCATTATTGTCTGTTTTCATAGCAGGAATTTTGCTGGTTATCGCTAATTCTCGACGTAATAACCTGGAAGGTTATGATGAGGAAGAATGATGTTCGATGAACTCTGCGGGGGGGCTGTAGCCGGAGTACCCGAGTGGTCAAAGGGGGCGCACTCAAGATGCGCTGCGAAATGCTTCGTAGGTTCAA
>NZFU01000018.1 GCA_002689345.1 Methanobacteriota archaeon
ATCTAGGACTGAGAAGGTTAAGGATTACATCGAAGAATTAGGTGGAGTTCCTGAAACATTACTATCTATTGGAATGATTGGCCCAATCATTTTAGCAATCTTGGGTATAGCTCCACAACTGATGGAAGGCGCAGAAGAATTGTTTGGTTCGATGGACCAAGGGCTAATTATGAGCATAGTTAATGGGGGATTATTGTTAACTTTGGTTGGAATGGCAATGATTGGGCTGAAGGCTCATACAAAGGATCCGGGGTTGTGACATTATGTTATTTGGAATCCTTGAAATGTTCAGAAATGATCCTCTATTATTGTTCATTATAACTTTGGGAGTTGCATGTGCAATCGGCGGGATACCTCCTATTTTGGAGAGGCAAAGGCGCAGAGGAATAGAAAATGACCTTCCTGCTATGCTTGAAGCACTTTCAGATTCACTAGGTGCAGGACTAGGTTTGCAGCAAGCGATGATGGCCGAAGCAGAAAGAAATTCTGGTAAACTCGGAAAAATGCTCAAAGAGACACTTGCTGAAAGCCATGCATCTTCTTTTGATTCCGCACTAGCAAACTTTGCTACCAAGTCTCGCTCATCACAAGTTCAAAGGGTAATGCACTTGATATCAACCGCTATAGAACAAGATGCTCCTTTGCAAAATATCCTTGCTGATATGTCTAGGGATTACGAGAGATTGAACGATTTAATGAATCGTAGAGAGTCTGATTTGATGGGTCGAGCGATTCTAATTATCATGTTTGTTTCAATCGGTCTTCCTTTCCTAATCGCATTCATTGTCGGTCTGTTTGCTCCTAGGGAACAAGGTTTCCAACTTGGCGAATTTAATTCATCGTTTACCATGTTCTTCGGAGCAGCATCATTAGTATCTGTTGGAGTAAGTGGTCGAATGCTTGGTAGAATGAAGTCTGCTCTATGGTGGGCTCCGCTATGGATGGCTGTTTCAATGTCAATTTACCACGTGGGAGTTCTAGTAATTGGAGGATAATAATATGGAGAAAATTTTGGATCAGTATGGAAGAGTAACAATCTACATGGAACCTAATCACCCTGCACCGATGTATCATGTAGATGGTGGAGTCGAACCTAATCCTTATGGGAATCTAGCGGCTTTACTAGAAGATGATAATTTGGAAGAAGTGATGTATAATGGCGGTGCTCAATGTGTAAAAGTAGCACATAGAGACCATGGCATGTGCAGAACTAATGTCTGGGTAGAAGACCAACAAGGTATTGAAATTTCCAAAAACATAGCTGCATTTACTTCAGTTCCTTTGGGAGATGGCCCTGGTCTTGTACCAATTTTTGATGGAAGGTTACCAGATGGAAGCCGTGTGAATGGAACAATTCCTCCGGTTTCTCCAGATGGTCCTACTCTAACAATTCGTAAATTCCGTGAAGACCCACTTACAATGATTGACCTAATCAAGTTTGGAACAGTCAATATTAGGCTTGCAGCAATGATGTGGATTTGGATCGAAGGTCTCGACAGCCGTCCTGCAAATTTCGTAATTGCTGGCGGTACGGGTTCTGGTAAGACAACTACATTGAATTGCCTTGGAATGTATATTCCCTGGCACAAGCGCCTTCTAACTGTAGAAGATACCGCTGAATTGCAAGTTTATCACGACCACTGGCTACGAATGGAGACACGTAGGGAAAGGCCTGATGGAACTCCAGAAGTAGACATGAACGATTGTTTGAAATCTAGTTTGAGAATGCGCCCTGACCGAATCATTGTGGGTGAAGTTCGTTCTAGTGAAGCGGCTACATTATTGACAGCAATGAATACTGGTCACGATGGTTCATTCGGTTCACTGCACGCAAATACTGCTATGGAAACAATCACAAGAATGATCAATCCACCGATGAATGTACCTCCAATTATGTTAACAGGCCTAGATTTGATTATCATTCAAGCAAGATTACATGTTAATGGAAAGACAGCAAGAAAGATTACAGAAGTTGCTGAAATTGCAGGAATGGAAGGCGACAAACCTCGTCTGAATGCAATATGGAAGTACAACGCAGCTACAGACCAAATCGAAGAAACAGGTATTCCTTCAAAGATGAGAGAAACAATCTGTACTGCAGCAGGAATCACTCCTGCTCAATTCGAACAACATCTCAAACAAAGAGAGCATATCTTAGCAGATTTACTTAACAGAGATATCAGAGACATTGAAACTGTAACCAAGGTAGTCCAAGGTTTCTATGCTTCTCGTTAATTGTTTGAAAGTTTTAATCTAGCGAGTAAATCATCTACTCCGTCGATTTTATTTCTCATGGAGTTGACTCTATCTGCTGCATCTGCAACAGATTCAGCCAGCTCTAAGTCCTCGTTCACTTCTTCTTCAACATCTGCTGATTTGAATTGCTGAGCCAATCTTTTCAGATCGGTAATGATTGAATCAACTTCGGTGTCACTGACTTTGATACCAGGTGCAATTCTTGGAATTTCACTGGGTGCTATATGCCCTAATTCTGCTCCAATTACTCCTGCTGCAGCAATCACTCTAGGTCTTAGTTCAGCATTGTTAACGTCATATCCTTTCTTTTCAAGAAATCTGATAACTAATGTTTGTTGAGCATCGCCATAAACTCCTTCCGATTTTCCTAGAATTGCTTCAACCAATTGTTCAAAGCCATCGACATTTCGTTCTAGGCGGTCAAGAGTTCTCCTTTCATTTGCTTGCAAATGAATTGCTCCATGCTGTAATAATCGGATAACTCTTGTTCTACGTGCTGTTTTTGGGTCTGTAGCTGCGATTTCCTCATCAAGAGAAATTTGTAAATCAAATAGAGCATGCAATCTTCCCGATACTGATGGAAGTCGTAAATCGAGTTCTAACTCTCTAGCTTTTTCTTCAAATGCCATCCTAGCCTTGACCATCTCACCTTCTTTAGAAGCAATAATTTCAGGCAAAGCATCTCTTAGAATACTTCTGGCATCTTCAAAGCGACGTAGTGCCTCTCTTTCTCTCCAAGAATTAGGCATTGAATGCATTGCATCCATTTCGACTTTAGCGATAGCATCCAATGAAAATAGTCTTGCTTTGACAAAATCGGCAGCATTGGAATCTTGAATTGCAAATCCTTGACTAGATAAACTAGCGATGAACGCTTCAACATCTTCTGCATCATTTACTGAGCCAACCAAAAGGAAATCTCTGCATAGGGCATCTATTTCTGCAGTCCTTCCTTCAATTTCAATTACAGACTCTGTTAATTCTACAACCGGCGCGATAGGTGTTGTCTCAATGACTGGCTGCGGAGCGATTTCAATGATTTCAACTTCATTAATCACAGGCGCTTCTATAATTTCAGGTTCAGGAACTTCAGTAATTACCGGGGATTCTACAATTTCTGGAGCACTGTATGTGGTTTGAATTTCATATTCATCAGAAGGAGATGGAATTGCAATCAATTTTGGAGCCCCTCTTGGTCTTCTGAGACTCTTTTTGATAACTCCCCAAGAGCCTGATTGAGAGGTTAGGACTCCAGCGACTCGCATTAGAAGTGCTTGCTTAGCACCAGATCGAGGTAGGTCCAGTTTTGAACACAATTCATGTAATTGGTCACGTGATAATTTGTCTAACTTCTCAGGAGTTAGTTGCTTAGCATCATGATTCAAGTGTAAATATAGACGTTGGCGCCTTTCTCTAATGGAGCCCGACTTTTTGACACCAAATACTGCTAACACATCACCTAAGTCATTATTCAGTATGGAATCAATACCCTCTGGGGAGAAATCCCATTCATCTAATACGAGGTCAGCAATCAATCTCGCACGCAATGCTTCTACCGAGCCATTTCTCGATAATCCATGCTCTGCACAGATCTCTTTCAGGCGGTCTAATCTAGCCTGATGAAGTTCAGAAAGGAGGGTTTGCTTGTCGCTCATTTGCATACCTCTATTCTCCCTCCACTCCTCTCCATATTTGAGGTTGCACCCCAATCAGCGGTCTAAGAGAGGCATTATTGGGGGTAATTTCGTCTTGTCAGGCCCCTACGGGGCCATTGCAAATTCCCGGTTTGAAGCCAACACCTTCAAACGGTTTCGAGCAACAGGAAATCTGAGGGCGAACAATGGGACGTCATGAACGGGCTGCAAAAACTTCTCTAAAGGAGGCTACTGCATTAGCATCGGGAATTATTGATACCATTAGACACGACCTTCGAAGAGAAGAGGTCCGTCTCGAAGATGAGATGAGAGATAGAGTAGAATCTATTCAAACAATCTTGAACGAAGTATCTAGTATTCAAGATGCGATTGTTGCTGGTGCATCCGAAGTCAAGAGAGAATTGGATAAGGCCAAAAAAAGATTGATGAAATACGGTGATCGAGAATTAATGGTCACTCAAATAATTGGTGCCGCTACCAGGTTGGGAGAATTAAGGATTTTACATTTGGATTCTGCAAAAAGAATCCAGGGAGCATTAGCTAGACCTCCCTCTGCAGTCGATATCATCGAGCGTATGACTACCGATTTACTCAAATTATCAGGGTCTTGGGAATCTTCTGCTAGGGAAATCGATGAGGCTATAGCAGATGTTGTTGACCCTAATCCTCCAATTGAAATGATTGAGTTAGCTAGAGAATTGAATGATAACGGCTATGATTTAATTCTGGCAGGCGATAATAGAGATCCAGAAAATATCGAAAAATCTAGGTCGAAATTAAACGAGTTAACCGGAGAGAATTCCGAAAATCATTCGTGATCTTCTTCTTTGAATAGAGGTGAATGAATTCTATCCTCGGATAGTCTTCCATGTGAAACCAAGTCTTCGATGTACACATCCATCATTTCCTTCATCCTTCCACGCTTTTCTTCTTCAGGAGATTCTCTAGCAATTTTCAGAATTTGCTTCCAATTGAATACTAAATTTTGTGCACCTGAATGACTCTCTTCGATAGGGAATATACGTTCAACACTAGTTGTAACGCTTCCATCTTTATTCACGGTTTCAAGGATGATGTCGATTCTTGGATCTGAATCCTTTGGTCCAATTGATTTCTCGGTAGAAGTGAACGTTTTCCATTCAGTAAGTGGGTTTTCAAATCCTAAACTTCTTCCTCTATTACCGACGTCTTGAAGAATTGTTCTAACCTTTCTCTGTTCAACAATCAATGCGACTTTGTCTCTCATATTTTCTTCAATACTATCGAGAATAGTCATTTCTAATCTTAGTGAAAGTGCAGCCCCTGCATCGATTACTTTAGAAAACCTGGATGCTGGGAAATCTTCCCGGGTTAGCAAAACGGTATATCCTTCTAAAGGCAGAGGGATGAACCTTGATCTTGTATCATCTTGTCTTTGCATACCCAAGGTATGCCTCCTTGCTCTTGAAGGGAGAGATGCATGTAGGGCTCTAGTTGTGACGTATCCATCAATTTCGCCCTTTTGACGTAAATCTTCTAGCCATTCGACTCTTTCAAAATTGATATCGGGAACTCCGTCAAGTTCGCTTGGTAATTTGACCTGGATGTCTTTGCGCGAACGGATTATTTGTCGCTTTACCATTTCACAATCGGCAATAATTATACCATTTTTTGGAATATACTCAGGTTTATTTTCTCCTACTAGGACTCTGGTGGGCTCTCTACGCGGAAGGACAAGAGCCGAAGACAGCCCCTTAGTTCGATTTTCATACCACCATTTTGCTGAAACTGGAACCATGTCGCCATGGCCCTCAGTAAGTAATTGGATTGCAGTTTCAAGATGAGGGACTGGTTTCTCTACAAGTTCAAGTCCATCTGGAGAACTATCGATGAATTTTTGAGCATGAGTGCTAACACCATCTCCCATTTCTGGACACAGTAGTATCTCAAAGCGGTCATCTCCACTCATTCATTCACCTCGGCCAGCTACGCCGGCATTCAAAGGGCGCCCGCCACTCGTTAAGAAGGCGACCCTTGTGGGATGTTCCATGGAGGACAATCAAGTACTGGACCGGTTTGAGGAAATGAGAGAACTGGTAAATGCCAATCTTGAATCCATTGTCGAAGAGCAGTCCGCTGTTTTTGGTGAAGTCGCAATAGTGTCAGGACAGATAGTTTTGGCAGGAGGGAAACGAATCAGACCTATTCTTGTAATGCTGGCATATCAGTTGGCAGGCGGCGATGATTTGGAAGAAGTAATTCCTTTAGCATTATCTTCTGAATTTATTCATTCAGCCAGTTTAATTCACGATGACATAAATGATGATTCATCTACTCGTAGAGGGCAAGAAGCAATTCATGTCAAAGTAGGGCAAGCAAAAGCGATTATTGCAGGTGATTGGTTATTTTCTCAAGGTTTTGGCCTTGGTGCTAGATACGATGAAGAAGTTGTTGAAGTAATGGCACATTACTGTTCTATTCTAGCGAGTGCAGAATTCTCTCAAATAGACCATGTATTGGATCTTTCAACCTCTCCAGAAGATTACTTGGAAATCGTGAGAGGAAAAACTGCAGGACCATTTGCTGCAGGTTGTAAGGGCGCCGCATTGGTAGCCAATGCTAGTGCTGAGAATTGTGAATATTTATTTGAATTTGGAATGGAATTAGGTATTGCTTTCCAATTGGTCGACGACTTGTTAGATATTCGTGGTGATGAGCGTATGGGTAAGCCAAGAGGTTCAGATATCTATGAAGGAAAGATGACTTTACCAATAATTCATGCATTAACGATTCTACATGGGCCACAAAGAGTAAGATTATCTGAAATAATTCGCAATTTTGAAGATTCTTTATTCGATGAATTGATTTCATTATTGAATTTTGGAGGAAGCCTAAATTATTCTGAAATACTGATTAGGAATCATTTGGAGAGAGCTCTAAGTTATCTCGACCATTTTGAAGATTGTGAGACAAAGCAATTGCTTAAACATGTAGTGAAGATGGTAGAGAAGCGTCACTCGTGAGGTATTACTGTGTCACATTCTTTTGAACGAGATGTTATCGTCATCGGAGGCGGTCCTGCAGGTAGTACTGTGGCTAGATATGCTGCTGAAGGTGGAGTCGACGTCTTGGTAATAGATGGCAGAGATCCAATTGGGTCTCCACTTCAATGTGGTGAATTGGTACCTTCCAATGACGAGATGCGCAGATTATGTCCTGATGTTCCCGATATGGATGACTTGTTTAGAACTCCTAAATCTGCAATTTCTCTCTACTCTAAAAAAATGCATTTAGTACCTCCTTCTGGTAAACCACTGAAGTTTGATTTCGATGGCTATGTTCTCAACCGGGTTGCCCATGACGAGTTTTTGGTTGAATTAGCACAGAAATCTGGGGCTGAATACATGGTTGGAACACGTGTAGACAAGGTGGAAGAGAACACTGTTCATTTGAAAGATGGAACCAATATTACAGCGAAGATAATTGTTGATGCAGGCGGCCACAATGGCCCGATTAGGAGAGATTATTGGAATGAAAAATCCACTAAGATACCTGTGAAATTCGTTTTGATGGATGGTGATTTTGGAGATGCGGTTGAGCTTCATTTTGGCTCGATGGCACCCGGTGGATATGCATGGATGTTCCCTAAACAAGGGGGCGCAAATATTGGACTAGGAATTCAAAGAAGTTTTTCTAAAGGCCGTAGTTTGAATCAATATACTGAAGATTTCATTTCAAAATATGAGGGCAATATTTCATTCAATGGAGCAGGCTCTTTGCCAATGTCGGGTACGATAAAGAAATTCGTGAAAGGGAATTATGTTCTTGTAGGAGATTCCGCTGGTATGGTTTTGCCTTCTAATGGGGCTGGAATTACAATCGCTATGATCGGTGGAAGAATCGCAGGCCAAGTAATTTCAGAGCACCTCAGTAGCGATTTACCATTAGATGAATATGAAAAGCGTTGGAAAAAACAGATGGGTAAAGTAATGCGAAATTCCAAGAGGTCATTCAAGTTTGGAAGTCTTCTGTTTAGATTACCTGATTGGATACTGAATATGATGTTCAATAGACTAACAAAGGGAATAATTTGGAGAGCCGTTACATGCCGACGTATGTTTTGGCTATTCTAGAACCCTTCAATCAACTTGATATTGGTCAAAATCAATGAAAAGTAAGCGGTTGGTTCAAGTGGCTTGCATGTAAGGGGGTTACATGGACAGAGGTGATGATGCGGTCAGCCCTGTCATCGCAACAGTTCTTCTTCTTGCGATTACCGTTCTTCTTTCAAGTATGGTTTTCGTAATGATGTCATCCACTTTGGACAGTGTTGAAAAAGCAGACCCAAAGGCTTCGGTTTCAGTTAGGGCGCTTTCTAATGGCTATCATGTCATTACAATTACTAGCCTAGATCAATCATTGGACCCCTCCAAAGTGAAGTGGTCTATCGTCAATCATTCTGAGGGTAATCTAATCGAGCATTCTGGATTTGTAGATGATTCAGATGTTTATGGAACGGTAGGACAAAATATTTCGTTCCACGATAGAGATGCAGGATGGTCTCTTACCAAAGGCGATTATTTCGTAATCGATTGCTCTTCACTTGGGTGTAACACTGGTGACCATTATTTCCAATTGGTAGATACTGGAAGTAGTTCATTGATGGTCAAGGTTAACATGCCTGCAACCGAAAATTAACCGCCGATAAAGGACATTTCGACCTTTTCAGCATCTATTGTTCCTCGGTTCAATGAATAGGCATCATCCCTCTTAGACCAGATGCTTCTAACCGCTTCAGAAATTTGCTCTTTGCTCGCATCCATTCTGATTAAAGTTTTCAGGTCATTGCCTTTTGATGCAAATAAACACGTGTACAGTGAGCCATCAGCCGATATTCTTGCACGGTTACATTCTCCACAGAATGGTTTAGAGACACTTTCGATAAAACCAAGTTCTTGAGTGCCGCGTATGTATCGATTAGCAACTTCACCAAGATGATTAGCTTTGATAGGCTTGATGTTTTCAAGCATCTTCCTCATCATTTCACCAGTGATAACTTCATCATCATTCCAGGAATTAGTTTCACCTACATCCATGAATTCAATATATCTAACAACTACATCACTTCCAATGAATCGTTCAGCAACTCTTTGTACAGAGTGTTCGTTATACCCCGCCCTGATGACGGTATTGACCTTAACCGATAAACCGGCTTTTCTTGCAGCCTCAATACCACGTAATACCGTTTCAGGCTTCTCATTTGTATCTCCCATCGTTTGGAATGTTTCAACATCTAATGCATCTAAAGAAACCGTAACACGATTTAGTCCAGCATCAGCTAGATCTTGAGCGAATTTCTCTAATAAGATTCCATTTGTTGTCATAGCCAAATCAAGTTGTGGAGGTAGCATTTTGATGAAAGAACAAACATCCTTTCTCAGTAATGGCTCTCCCCCAGTGAGGCGAACTTTGGTCAAACCAAGAGGAATTAGCGACTCAACTACGGTAGTCAATTCTTCATAGGATAGTATCTCTTTCTTAGCCAAGAATTGATGTGAG
Organism: Methanobacteriota archaeon; assembly: GCA_002689345.1. Classification (GTDB taxonomy): domain Archaea; phylum Thermoplasmatota; class Poseidoniia; order Poseidoniales; family Poseidoniaceae; genus MGIIa-K1. The sequence goes on from NZFU01000018.1 coordinate 9,450, forward strand.
TCAAAGTGCTCACGCGGCATACAATATCTGCAACGCATATTGCATCTATCGGTCAAAGAAATACGCAAGTCTCGCAACGGTCTGTTACGAGTATCAGTGACCATGTTGGGTGCTACCTCAAAGAGCCCTTTCAACATATACCTTGGATGACTTCATGGATAGGTTCTGTCTGGAAGTGATAATGGGGCCATCATCCAATGAGCAAAATGCCCCCGGTGGCAATACTATTGGATTCCTCGAAATAGAGCCAAGTCACCTTTCTGGGAGTGTAAAACTGCCACCCTCAAAAAGCCACGCAATGCGTTGGTTAACCCTTGCTAGTATGGACCATAACCCAACAAAAATAGTGATGTGGGAAATTGGAGAAGATGTTCAAGCGATGGTCGATTGCTTATGCGCATTAGGAATGGTTTGGGATGGAGAGATTTTCACTGGAGGAGAATTCTCTGAACCAGATGAAAAATTGGATTGTAAAAATAGTGGAACTGCTCTTAGGTTTTTGATTGCTCAATCTGCTACCTGCAACTTTCCAATAGTATTAGATGGAGACTCAAGCCTTCGTGCAAGGAGTTCCTTACATTTGGTCCAATCATTAGGTATTGCTTCAAAAAGTGTAGATGATAGTAGTGAATATCCTATGTCATTACAAGGACCATTCAGTAAAGATAATGTTGAAATCGATGTATCAAAAACTTCACAATTCCATTCCTCATTGATGCTAATGGCTCCAAGGACTAGTGGCTTCTCAATTACCACATTAGGAACTGCAGTGTCACGAAAACACTCAAAATTAACCTGGGATTTATGTGTTAGAACAGGTGCTAAATCTCCAGGGATTCCTTGGAAAGTTGATTGCCCAGATGTGGTCATACCTCCCGATGCTTCGATGATGGCATTTGCTAGGTTAGCAGGATTGGAAGTAGAAAATGCACCGGATGAATCAGATTCGATAGGTCATGCTTTGGATAATAGTAAGTTACGAGATTCTAATGATCTGATTACTCCAATGGCAGCATGGCTAGCCTTAGGGGAAGGTGGTCAAATAACCGGGGCTTCACATGCTGCATTCAAAGAATCTAACCGGATCACCAAAACTGTAGAATTATTGTCAAGATTTGGAATTGAATCATCGGCTACCGACGATGGAATCTCGGTTAATGGTGGCCAAATTCCTACTCGTCCAGATGGTATTGTTGAAACCTATGGCGATCACCGTATTCAGATGACTGCAATACTTCTTTCATCCATTTGTGGAGGATTGGTAGAAGACTCTAATCTTCATAATGTGGCCTGGCCATCATTCGTTGAACAACTACAAAATTGTGGATTGATAATCAAATAATCATCCATGGCGACCAAAGTGGTGGTCGAGAGCGTTTAGTGGTATTCGCATCGCTGTAGGCCTGCCATGAACACAAGCCCAAGGATTTGGAATTCGTCGCATATCATCCAATAGTCTTCTCATCTGTGAAATATTGAGTTTCTCATTAGCTTTGACAGCACCTCTGCAAGCGTTTAGGAATGCGAGGTGATCTTTACGCTGCTCTATTGTTTCCAAAGGCGCACCATCTTCGCTCATATCCAACAGAATATCATGCATAAATGGTTCTAATTCACTTGCAGATAGCAGAGCAGGAGCGCTGGTTATAGAATATCCTCCTGCACTTTTATCGATTATGAAACCCATGTCAGTAAGGTCGCTAATTCTTGCTTCTAGTCGAGCGATTTGCCTAGCATCTAAGTCTAGAGGGACCGAAGAAATTCTCTTTTGGGCTTGCCATAGACTTTCATCGTTCCTCAATCTTTCATATCGAACTCTTTCATGTAGAGCGTGTTGGTCGATCAGTAGTAATTCTTCATCAGCTTGTACCACGATATATGAATCTGCAAATTGAGCCAACGGCTCCATTGAAGGTAAATCATTGATTACAGGGCCTAATGGCTCAGTATTGTCTATGTCTTCAGTTTCATGACCTGCATGTCTGTGTAATTCCCTTTCTCCAATAGAAAGGGCGGGAGCAATCGCTTCCTGGCCAGTTATTGTTGTCTGAGATGATTCGGCTGTTGAAATCGGTCTAGATTTCTCTTTTTGCTGAACTTCAACTGGTTTTTCACCGGTTAGAGATATTTGTGCAGTCTGAGCCCAAGCCGGTTTTTCGACAACTCTTCTCTCTTCGGTTTGAGGAGCTAGTGATGTAATTCCTGTAATTCCACCACTTGATTCAGGCTCGGTAGGGGTGGATTCTAAAGTATGTGCAATCGAGCGTTCCAGTCTTTCCAATACTCTCCAAGAGTTTCTTAATCGAACCTCTCTTTTTGTTGGGTGTACATTGACATCCACTTCATCGGTTGGTAATTCTAGAAGCAGAACTGCTACAGGGTGTCTACCTTGCATCAATCTGGTCCTATACCCTCTTCGAATCGATTGTAAGAACGGTTGTGCAGCAACTGGTCGGCCATTTATCAGAACATGAATATCGTCACCTTTACCTCTGGTAATATCAGGTGTTGAAATCCATCCTGACCATTTCTCATCACCTGGTGCATCTTCGTCGCTACTCGGTGAATTCAATTCGATCATCTTGCCAGCCTGTCTGCCCAATATGTCATACAGGCGGTCTTCCATTTGTTCAACCGCAGGAACTTCAAGAATGACTTTTTCATCACTCGTCAGTCTAAAACCAACTTCTGGATGACTAATTGCATGGGCTACAACAACATCGACAATTTTACTTGTCTCGGTTGCTGGTCTTCTTTGGAAAGCAAGCCTAGCGGGCTGATTAATGAAAATATTTGAAACCTCAATACAAGTTCCTTCAGCAACTCCGGCAGGCTCAATTCCTCCCTTGTCACCATTATCCATCACGATTTTTCTTCCTTCAGAGTTTGGCGGTCTACTCGAAATACCTAATTTGCTTACCATTCCAATACTTGCTAATGCTTCACCACGGAAACCTAAGGTTCCAATAGATGCTAGATCTTCTTCGCTTCTCAATTTACTAGTAGCATGTCTATCCAGAGATAGAGGTAAATCATCTTCATGAATACCAGAGCCATCATCTGTAATCTTCATCAAATCAAATCCACCACGCTCGATGTCGATGTTGATTCGCTTTGCACCAGCATCAATTGAATTTTCAACTAATTCCTTGACTACTTGGGCTGGCCTTTCTACAACTTCCCCTGCAGCAATATGACCAATAGTTCGCTCATCGAGTTGTTTAATTCGACTAGGACTAATCATTTTTCACCCTCCATCATTTTCAATAATTCATACAGAGCATCATGTGCTTGTCTTGGGCTCATCAGATCGGGGTCAATACTTGCCAAAGATCGCTTTAGAGCCTCTCCTAGAGCATCCTTCTCAACTCTAATTTGCGGTTGTCCTACAAATCCTAAGAGGGATGATTGGCCTGCACTACGGGCGGTAGGCGCCCCCTTTTCCCCTGCCTTTGCACCATGTGCTTGTTGTTCCAAAAACCCAAGAAGGTCGTTAGATCGCTCGACTACATGACGTGGCAGTCCAGCTAATGCTGCAACTTGAACTCCATATGAGTCATCACATGGTCCATCTGCTACAGTATGAAGGAATTTCAATTCACCATCAGATTCAGCGACCTGTACGTGTACATTTACCAAGCCTTCAGCTTCACCCTCCAATCCAATCAATTGATGATAATGAGTTGCAAATAGTGTTCTTGCACCAATTCTACGACATATGTCTTCAGTGACAGACCATGCGATAGAAAGACCATCAAATGTTGAGGTGCCCCTGCCTATTTCGTCCAATAAAATTAGAGATTTATCTGACGCTCTTTTCAGAATATGAGCGACTTCCATCATTTCCATCATGAATGTAGAACGTCCTCTTCTGATATCATCAGATGCTCCAACTCTGGTGAATATTCTGTCTACAAGTCCAACTTGAGCACTGCTAGCAGGAACAAATGATCCGGCTTGGGCTAATACAGATAGTAGTGCAGCACAACGAAGGTGAGTAGATTTACCGCCCATATTAGGTCCGGTAATCAAAAGGAATCTTCGCTTTCGTTCAAGTCGTAAATCATTAGGTACAAATCCACTTTGAATCTCAAGTACAGGGTGTCTTAATCCTTTAGCGACCAATCTATCATCTTCAAAGATGGTCGGTCTAGTCCATGACCTATTTCTAGCAATATCTGCAAAGCATTGCAATACATCGATTTGTGCAACATTAGAACTTATCATTCCCAATGTTCGAGATTTCTCACGGCACCTATCCCTCAAGTCTCTGAACATATTGTATTCCATAGAATTCGCTTTGGAAGCAGCCGTCAATAATCGGTCTTCCCATTCTACAAGTTCATCGGTGACATATCGGTTTCCATTCGTCATCTGTTGCTTTCTTTTCCATTCTTCGGGAACCTTTGCTAGGTGAGTCTTTGTAACTTCAATATACCATCCAATCTGCCGATTATGTCTTACTTTCAAGGAAGGTATTTCCAATCTTGCTCTCTCTTTTATTTCAAGGTCCTTGAACCATTTATGGCCAACAGCAGCAGCTTTTCGCAATTCATCTAATTTTGAATCAATACCCTCGCGAATTAAGCCACCATCTCTTAACGAAAGTGGTTGCTCATCATTTAGATTGGCTTGAATATCAATCCGCATTACTTCAAGAACTTCCAAATCACTTGCTAATTCATTTAGCAATTCTTCATCAACTTCTAAGCATAAGGATTTGAGCCTAGGCATTCTTTCGAGTGCTAAACCGATAGCGACTAAATCTCTAGACCCTGAACGGTTGTAGGATAGTTGAGTAGCGAGTCTTTCCATATCCCTTAATCCTTTGAGACTATTTCTGAGTTCATCCAATCTGCGAGATGACCTGGCCAGGGCAGCCACAGAATCTTGCCTTTGTTCAATCTTGATTTTACTCGCTAGTGGTCTTAGGAGCCATTGTTTCAGAGTTCTTCGACCCATGGATGTTCTACACTTGTCAATAGCCCCAAGCAGTGATCCTTCCTTTTCTCCTGACAAAGTCTGAGTCAATTCGAGATTACGCAGTGTGGTTTGGTCCAGAACCATGTTTCCTTCAGGACGCATAATCTCCACTTCTCTAACATCGATAGTATCTACAAGATGCATTGCTGCTAAGTAATCAGCAGCAAGTCCTGCCGCATCCATCGCCAAAGGAGAGTCTCCAAGGTCTATGTGCCCCAAATCGGCAACTTCAAGGATATTCTTCAGAGCATCTTGACCCTTTCTACGTGAAGATGTATGTTGAGAAAATGTAACTCCATCCAATTGAGAGATTGCGTTACGAACCTCTTCTCTGTCAGCGTCTCTTGGAGAGAAAACAACCTCTTTGGGATTACTTCGTAATAAGTCATCAACTAATCTTGACCATCTTTCTTCTCCATGGTGCTCCATTGTCCAAACATGACCAGTTGATGCATCCAATATCGCAAGTCCAACCCCGTCTGCCTTTACTGAAATAGCAGCTAAGCCAGCAACCTCGTCGGTTCCGATCAAACTTTCTTCATACAATGAACCAGGAGTATAGACACGTGTAACAACTCTCTCAAGCAGTTTTGCACCTTCTCGTAATTCATCTTCTTGCTCCGCCACACAAACTTTGTGTCCCGCCTGTAGCATTTGTCTCAGATTATCTTCCAATGCATGCCATGGAAAACCTGCCATCGGAATTGGTTCAGATGCTTTTTTGTCACGACTAGTTAATGCCAGTCCAAGTACCTCAGAAGACACTACTGCGTCACCGTGAAACTGTTCATAGAAGTCTCCCATACGGAAAAAGAGAACAGAATCAGGATGCTCTGCTTTGATGTCCATGTATTGGTCCATCATTCCTCTTTTCGTCATCGGGACACATCCATTGCTTGCGCTAGAGTGTTGCCACTATAGCGGGGGTTCGTAAATGATGCCCCTGAGATTTCTCCATTCCTACGGAATGACAAGTGAATCTTCAGAAAACTTCGCCCTTTCGAATAGCCTCAATTATATTCCAAGACATTATCGAAACTACGAGTAATGAAACTAGGATGAAACCTAGGTCCATGATTCCACGCATACTAGTGATTGAACTCCTAGCATTACTATCTATAGAAATAGAATCTGAATCGTCTGCCAAATTAACACCATGAATAGAAATCATTCCCTCATCATCACAATGAATGTAATTTGGAATTATTTCTAGCGGTTCTGGTAATTTTTCAACCTTCAATTCATCATTAGAAATTATAGCAACGGTTTCGGAACCAATTCCACCGAATAACCATACGTCTCCATTATTGTCTCCAATTGCAGCATAACTGTTAATCCCGAGCGAAGAAGTTTTTCCATCAACAATAGAGATTGTATCGCTTGTTCCAGTTGCTATGTATCCCTCATCTGTTGCAAAGATACCATGGATACTTCCTTCATTACCCATGTGAATTATTTCAACATCAGGTGCCGATAATCCATCCCAGGTTACTGAAATAACCAATTCAAACATTGGAGGGGATACTGGATTAGAGCCTAACCAATTTACCGGAGCTTGCCAAGAACCACCGACAAGCCAGCCATCTTCGGTAGGTGTAATCACTTCGAGAAACATCTTGGCATCGAGATCAGCTACGACTGGGTCTTTGTTTTCACCATCCAACCACAAAGCAGCCAATGAATCACCGACTCCATCCTCAACAACCATTAGAATAGCCATTCCATTACCTGAAATCTGGGTTGCTGTCAAGTTGGCACCTATGTCGAATAGACACCATTCATTTTCACAAAAGGCGTTTCCTTCTTCGATAAATGATACACTTCCCATATCTCCCATACATGCGAATGTGATTTTGTTATGCTGTGATAGGCATGTGGCGTACTGGGCTGTCTGCTCGCTTTCGCCAATAGTAATCCTTACTCCTTCATCATCTTGGTACAAAATAGAACTACCCGCTGAATCGATAACAATACCTTCAACTTCTAGTGTACTACCTTCGTGAACACCTGATAATTCACTGGACCAATCGATTAACACAGCACCAATTATTACAATTACAGTGAATACTGCAAACGATAACCATTGATGTTCAGATTCCTCTTCAAGGAGTCTACGCCAGCCCGACATTACCCCCTCCTGTGCGAGCCTTATCCATGACCTTTCCCCTACGGGGAGTTCAACAAATGCATCGGTATGGTCAAATAGGGAAGGTCGGTCGCAAACTCGCCCGGAGGTATCAAGCATGGCACGTAAGCCCGCAAAGATGTACCGCAGACTCAAAGGTCCTGCATATACCCGACGCAAGTATATCGG
>NZFU01000019.1 GCA_002689345.1 Methanobacteriota archaeon
AATGGAAATACAGGACTAATGATTTTGTCAAAGAAAATCTTTGGCCAATTTCTAATTATGTCTCAGCCACAAATTATCATTGACGGACAAATCATTCAGCAACTACGCTGGAATAATGATGTATTCGTGCCTCTAACGCCCGGCATTCAACATCATATCGAAATTAATTTTCCATACATTATGGGGCCTTCTTGTAGGGCGCATATGCTTGTTTTACTTCAACCAGGAGAGGTTCATCACTATCGTTACAAAACAGCCTTCTTTGTGACATCAACTGGCAATCTAACTCGAATAGGTTGAAGATCATCCAATGACTTGGTCGTTACAATTCTGGCTTTCGTGCCTTGAATCTACTAGACATTCCGGGGAATAGTAATCGAGCTTTAACCTCTTCAAATCCAACGTCTTTCATTAGTTGTTTGTAATAGGAATGTGTCCCATAATGAGTATAGGTTCTTGCTAACCATTTCCATGGATGGTTTGGGTCTTTAGTTACGATTCTTGCAACCCATTGGACAAATGTAGCCATGTAGATTCTTCCGAATAAACCATGTAACCAATTCGCCTTACCAGCGTCACATATTACCAGTTGGCCTCCGGGTTTTAATACTCTAAAAATTTCCGATAATCCCTTTTTCTTGTCCTTGAAATCTCTAAAAGAAAATAGACAAAATACTCTGTCAAAGGTATTGTCTGACAATGGAATATCTTCTGCAATTGCTTCTACATATTTGGCAGGAGTTTCTCCTTTTTGTGAGCGAATTTCATCAACACGTCTTTTGCATACTTTCAACATCTCTGCACTAGGATCTAGGCATGTCAAATCCATACCTTCGAGACCAACGGCGAAAGAACCCGGCCCACATCCAACTTCGAGGATATTCATGCCAGGTTTGGCATGATTACGGACGTGTTTTCTCATTCCTTTGTCGAATCCTAAAGTCATAATTTTGTTGACCTTATCATATACGGGAATTGTTGCTTCTAACTGCCGCTCCAATTCAGTCCACGCATCTTCGTCAATTCCCGAGGCATCGAAACCCCCGGTGTCTGAGCGGTCGGACATGGTCATTCGGCAAGGATTTCGGCTTTGACCATTTGGGGGGTATTCCAATTGATTTGGGCCAAGATAGTGAGAAAATTAGACCACGAGGGTTATGAACCCGTTATTGGTCGGGCGGCTTACCAAGGGTGTTACCATGGGTATGGCAAATGTACTTCAAAGCATCAAAGATGCAGAAGAGTCCGCAGATGCGAAGATAGTTGCTTCAAAGGAAAAGGCTGCAAAAATTCTTGCAGACGCTCGCAAAGAAGCCTCTGATATGGTGCAAAATGCCCAGGATGGAGCAGTCAGTTCCACCGTCAAAACACTTGACTCAGCACGAAGCAAGGCTGGTAAGGAAGCGGAAGGAGTACAGGCTGAAGGCGCAAAAGCAGTTGAAGGAATTCAATCTTCAGCCGGCGATCGTCGAGCAACCGCAGTCCAATTAGTAATCGACTCTCTGATGTCCAACTGAGGTGAATTAGATGCTGAGCGCTGTTGAAATGTCTCGCCTTACAATGGCGGGTTCGATTAGCGATTTAGACGAGGCTCTACGCCTCTGTGCCGATTTAGGTAATGTACACATTTCTGCATATTCTGGCGATGAAGAAGGAATCACAGTAGGGACTCCACATCCAGACGCCGATGATATCTCTACACTTCTAGCGAAAGCTCGTTCAGCCAATTCAGTATTGAAATGCGCAAACAAGGACGGACCTCTTTCATCAAAGAACGTAAAACAGGCACTATCTGGTAATTTTTCTGAAAAGATCGACTCGGTTTCCGATATCATCGCCAAGAAGTCTGATGCCGAGGCAGAAATCATTCAACTCGAAGAGAGAGTTTCTATTCTTACTACAATTGCACCACTGAATATACCTCTCGAATTGATGACTGAGATTTCATCTATCGACGTATATCTGGGCGAAACTACGAAACCAGGTAAGGCCTCTCAAATATTTGGCGATTTGAAAGATAGAATCGAGATGCATGTTAGCGAGAACGTAGTTGCGGTGGCTTGTCAAGGTAAAGACGCTGCTGAAGTTCAAATGGCAATGGGTGAATTGGGTGCTAAGTCCATTCAAATCCCAAGCGGAAAAGGCAAGCCATCTAAGTTGCTGGAGCAAGCAAGAAAGGATATCGAGATATCTGAAAAGACAGTATCCGATTGTGAATCTAAGATGAGTACTTGGGTCCAAAATAATGGTAGAATGCTATTAGCGGTTCAAGAACATCTAGAGAGAGAATCCGAAATTCTAACCGGTCACACTCTTTGTGCAACCAGTGCACATGCATATGCTTTGGAAGCATGGCTTCCAACATCTGAGGACGATCATGCACGTAGTGTACTTTCCAAAGTTTCATCTCATCTCAAAATAGAAGAATTCGTCGAAGAACATGGTCATGGTCACGATGACCACCATCATGAAACCGAATATCCTCCAGTTGAGTATGACACACTTGCAGCAACTCGACATGCTTCTCTACTAACAAACTTAGTCGGTCGTCCAAAGTATGGAACAATCGATCCAACTAGTTTGATTGCATTCACTTTCCCTATCTTCTATGGATTAATTCTTGGAGATGCAGGATATGGCCTAGTAATCATGCTTCTAGCATTGACTTTGAAGTCAAAGATTGGACATGACCCTACAGGCGCCATCGCAGCACGTATTCTAATGAATATGGGAATTGCAACATTCATTGTCGGAGTTCTTACTGCTGAAGCCTTTGGTTTCGTTATAGAAAAGTGGGAGATGTTTACTTGGTTGTATGAACCAATGTACAGTTCCACACATCATATGCTAGAAGGAACAGTATTCATCGAATGGTTTGGTCTTTCACACACTTATCTGCCATTCCACAGAGCAGGTGGAGCATTGCAAGATTACATCCTATTATCCATTTACCTAGGATGCTTTCACCTCCTAATTGGATTCGTTATTGGATTCATCAATGTATTCAGGGCTCACGGGCCAGTTGCAGCATTCTTCGAGAAAGGGTCTTGGTTACTCATTCTAATCGGTGGAGCAGCTCACATCTTGAGATTCTTAACCGATGAATCCTACGGTACCTTCGAAGGCTCCATTTGGTCAACTATGGTAGTTGTTGGAGTTATTTGTTTGATTTACGGACTTGCTGTCTACGAAGGATTCGGTTGGCTTGGTGGAATTATCATGGGACCAATAGAGACATTTGGTCTACTGGCAAACACCCTCTCTTACCTCCGAGTAATGGCGGTTGGAGTCGCTGGTGTAAAGATCGCAGAAGTTGGAAATGAAATGGGATTCCATGGAATGGCTGATGCGTTCTCTACTGGTGATTATTTAGTCGCAGTATTCTGTTTACTAATCTGGGTAGGAGTCCAGGTTTTCGCACTTGCACTTGGATTACTCTCACCGAGTATCCACGCTGTCCGTCTACACTTCGTTGAGTGGATGGGCAAGTTCCATGACGGCTCCGGGCAGGAGTTCACACCATTGGGTGGCCGTCCTCTACATGTGGAGGGCCACTGATATCATAGTCCCAATTGGACAAAAAAGGAGGAAAAAATATGAATACAAAAATCGTAAAAATGAGCCTAAGAGCACTAATCGTTCTCATGGGAATCACTTTGTTAGCACCTGGTGTGCTAGCAGCGGCTGGTGACTATGATGGATGGGGTAGATACATGGGATCAGGTATCGCACTAGGACTAGCAGGTCTAGGTGCAGGTATCTCTCAAGGAAGCATTGGCAGCGCTGCTGTCGGTATGCTTGCTGAAGATGGTTCGAAGTTCGGACCAGCTCTGATCTTTACCGCATTGCCTGAATCTATCGTGATTCTAGGTGCTCTACCATTGTTCCTATGAGCAATACTGGCTATCTCCGAGATTAATTCTCGGGTTAGGCCGGAGGTGAATATATGACGCTAGAACAACTCGCAAAGGATATTTCCGCTTCAGCAGAAGCGGAAGCTAAAGCTACCATCAAGGCAGCTAAGGACGAAGCGAAGACCATCCTAGCTGAGGCTACTGCCCGTGCAAACTCCATCGAAGGAGATGCATCGGGTAAGGCGAACAAAGAAGCAGAACAAATCGCTCGTGAAGTGGTTGCTTCAGCTCGCCAAGCTAATCAGAAAGAAATTCTCGTTGCCCGACGTGCTGAGTTAGATGCTACATTAGCAACTGCTCGTTAGATGTTGGGTAATGCAAGCCTCGCAGGACGTGCGAGTCTGCTCAAGAGTCTCGTAAAGAAAGCGGGAAATCTTGGAGATGGCAAGATGGTTTTACGCCCTACATCAATCGATCGTGCAGCTCTTGAGGATACCGCTAAAGGTTACTCGATTGGTGACGAAGTAGATGGTTTGGGCGGTTTCGTATTAGAAGCTGAAGATGGAACTCTATCTTTCGATTTACGCTTTGACACATTGTTGGACAATGCATGGATTGAACAGAGGGCCGCTGTAAACCAAGCTCTATTTGGATGAATAACTACGGAGTCGAAGATTATGTCAATCCTTGGAAATAATACTGCTTACGTGGCTGCACGTGCTAAGGCTCGCAAAGCGAGTCTGATGGACCGTACACGCCTAAGGCAACTTATCCAACAGTCACCTGACCAATTAACCGTCGCAGTGGCGGATAGTGGTTATAGGACTGAGATTGACCTTTACGCTGGTCACTTTACTGGTGGAGATTTAGTCGAAGCCGCACTTACACACAATTTACAAGCAGAGTTGTCCAATATTTTGGGCCTGTGTAATGGAAAGGTTCGTGATCTCGTTGAGATTTACACTGGACGTTTCCGCTACCACAACGCGAAGGTAGTTCTTCGTGCAATTGTAAATGAAGTTGGAGTTAAGAAGGTTGCACACTCAATTCTACCAGAAGAGAGCGAAGTCAACACACCATGGTTACGAATTATCGAAGAATCGACAACCCTACGTGATGCAGTTGAGCAAATGCGCCGACTTCCATTCGGAAAGGCATTACTTGCTATCAATGAAGATGAAGGTTTGCAAGTGTATGAAGATGCACTAGATCGCCATTACTTCAAGCACTCGATGAGTATGCTTCAAGGCGGTTCTCCAGATGTACGAATTTTACGTAACCATTTAGCAGGTGAAATAGATCACCACAATATTATCAATATACTCGAAGGACACGCTTTCGGCTTGTCTAGCGAGGAAATTACAAACGCGCTCATCTCTGGTGGCCGCATGATTAAAGAGAGAAGTTTCGCTCAAGTTGCTAGCAACAGAGACGGACTTCTCGATGTACTAAGACAGTCTAACAACTTCAATTTTGATGGATTCCAAGAAACTATTACTTCCTCTGATGAAGAGAGAACGCTTGACCCAATCATTACCTGGCTACGTGAGCGCGAGCTAAAGCAGATGGAGCGTATGAGTTACCTCCACCCAATCTCAGCCCTACCTGTAATACACTACGTGTCTACTAAAGTTCAGGAAATTGAAGATCTACGCTTCATAGTCCGTGGCCGCATGGCTGGACTAGCTACTGAAGTATTGGAGGCACACGTCCTCTGAGGTGATATGAATGGAAATAGCAGTAGTAGGTAGTCCCGAATTCACACTCGGGTTTCAGTTAGCTGGAATTAGTACTTTGTACAATCCTGAAGGAGAAGAGGATACCTCGAAAGTCTTCAGGAATTTACTCACAACAAAGGGTGTGGGAATCGTGGTGGTCGACTCCGCGGTTCTAGCCTCCCTACCAGAACGTCTACGCGATAGACTTTCTGAAAGCGTCACTCCAACTGTTCTTGGTATAGGTACTGAGGAGGACACCACCTTGCGTGAAACAATTCGCAAGGCAATAGGAGTCGATTTGTGGAAATGATTTCCAAAAAAGGAGGAATAAAATATGAAGAATGAAGGATTGATTTACCGTATTTCAGGGCCAGTTGTTACTGCCATTAATATGAAAGCGGCAATGTACGATGTTGTCCGTGTTGGAACGGAAGGACTGATGGGAGAAGTAATTGAATTACACGGCGACAAGGCTGTTATCCAAGTGTATGAAGATACATCTGGAATACGCCCTGGCGAAGTTGTAGTGAACACAGGCGAGACACTTTCCGTGTCTCTAGGTCCTGGTTTGCTAACTCAAATCTATGACGGAATCCAGAGGCCACTTCCAACTCTTGAGAAAGAAATGGGAGTTTTCCTGACCCGTGGTGTCGATGCAGATGCTTTCGATTTGGAGAAGATTTGGACTTTTGAACCTCAAGTCTCCGTAGGAGATACTGTTGTTGGCGGACAAGTCGTAGGACACGTCCAAGAAACCGATACAATCGTTCACAAGATTATGGTCGTCCCAGGAAAGGGTGGCGTAGTCAAGTCAATCGAATCTGGAGATTTCAATGTAACACAAACCATCTGTACCTTCGAAGATGGAAGTGAAATGCAGATGATGCAAGAATGGCCAGTTCGAACACCTCGACCTTACCAACAGAAATACCCGCCAGTAATTCCTCTTGTAACTGGTATGCGTATTCTTGATTTCCTTTTCCCATTGGCAAAGGGCGGTGCAGCAGGAATTCCAGGTCCATTCGGTTCAGGTAAGACAGTTACACAGCAATCTCTAGCAAAGTATTCCGACGCACAACTCGTTGTTTACATCGGTTGTGGAGAGCGTGGAAATGAGATGACAGAAGTATTGGATGAGTTCCCTCATCTAATCGATCCAAATACTGGAAAGCCATTGATGGAAAGAACAGTAATGATTGCAAATACTTCAAACATGCCGGTAGCTGCAAGAGAAGCATCTGTGTACACAGGAATTACGATTGCTGAGTACTATCGTGACATGGGTTACGATGTTGCTTTGATGGCAGATTCTACTTCCCGCTGGGCAGAAGCAATGCGTGAGATTTCCTCTCGTCTTGAAGAAATGCCTGGTGAAGAAGGATATCCTGCATACCTATCAACTCGTATCGCTGAGTTTTACGAGCGTGCTGGAAGAGTTGAGACACTGAATGGTGAAGACGGCTCAATTACTGTTATTGGTGCTGTATCACCACCTGGTGGAGATATTTCAGAACCTGTATCTCAAGGTACACTTCGTATCGTTAAGGTATTCTGGGGTCTGGATGCTGGTCTTGCTCGTCAACGCCACTTCCCTGCGATTAACTGGCTGAATTCATATTCGCTGTACCCGCAAAGTCTTGACCAATGGTTCAGAGATAACATCGCACCGGATTTCCCTGAAATCCGTATTGAACTATCCGGATTATTGCAGATCGAATCCGAGTTACAAGAAATTGTACAACTCGTAGGTTCAGATGCACTTCCTGTCGACCAACAATTGACTCTTGAAGTCGCTCGTATGATACGTGAATATTTCTTACAACAAAATGGATTCCACGATGTAGATGCATACTGTGACATCAATTTGCAATACAAGATGGCAAAAGCAATTCTTGCATTCCAAGAATCTGCTAAGTCCGCAATGGCATCTGGTGCACAACTAGGGGACGTAGTTAACGTTCCTTCACGTTCTGACCTAATGCGTGGTCGTTTGAACAAAGGATACATCGACACCATTGATGACATGGTGAAAACCATGCTCGATGAAATAGCTGCTACTGTAGAGGAGAACTGAGGGGGAGTAATCATGACTGGAAAAGAATATAGAACAATTACAGACGTCAAGGGACCTCTAGTTTTCTTGAATAAGACAGAACCGGTTGCATTTGGTGAAATCGTATCATTACGATTATCCAATGGGACAATTAAGAATGGTCAAGTACTCGATACATCCGATGATCTAGTTATCGTACAGGTATTCGAAGGAACTGCAAAAATTGACCGAGAGTCAGGTGTTACTTTCATGGGAGATGTATTCAAACTCCCGGTTTCAACTGATCTAATCGGTCGAATTCTTGATGGTGCAGGCCGTCCACGTGACGGTGGCCCAGATATTGTTGCAGAAGAATCATCTGACATTATTGGTGCAGCAATCAATCCTTACAGCCGTCGAAGCCCGCACGATTTCATTCAAACTGGAATCTCTGCTATCGACTGTTGTACTTCTTTGGTTCGTGGACAGAAGTTGCCAATTTTCTCGGCATCAGGTCTACCGCACAATGACATCGCATTGCAAATTGCTCGTCAAGCTAAGTTAACTGCTTCAGATGAAGAATTCATTGTGGTATTCTGTGCTATGGGAATCACTGCTGAAGAATACAATTTCTTCCGTGCAGATCTTGAGAGAACAGGTGCGCTTGAAAGTGCGGTATTATTCGTTAACTTAGCGGATGACCCTGCGGTTGAGCGTATCATTACACCTCGTCTTGCATTAACTGCTGCAGAGTACCTTGCTTTCGAGAAGGATTACCACGTACTGGTTATCTATACTGACATGACAAACTATTGTGATGCTCTACGTCAAATTGGTGCAGCTCGTGAAGAAGTACCTGGACGCCGTGGTTACCCTGGTTACATGT
>NZFU01000020.1 GCA_002689345.1 Methanobacteriota archaeon
GTTGGCCAACTTGCAGGAGTCCACGCCGCCATAGGATTCTGTGACTCAATCAGAGATACATTTTGACCGGGAAAATTGTCCCACCAAGATTTGTGTACTACGCTACCAAATTGGTCAATGAGCATAACATGGTTGTAATCATTCCACAATTCGGTTCCTGTAAAGAATTGAACTAGCCTACGGCCGTCTGCAGAAATCATAGTCCCTGGCTGAGACATATTTGTCTCGAGGCTGAGCATATCGATTTGTGTTACATTACCCATGCCATCCATTAGCATCCAACCCATTAGGTCAAAGTCACTGTTTCCGGTATTATGCAATTCTAGCCATTCTCCATCAGGGAGTGGTGCGCCATCAATTGTTGAATTGACAAGCACTTCTGTTATTTTGATAATTGATGAACCGTTGACAATCATATCCCAATGTGGTGGATTAACAGCTTCTGGGCTTGGGTAAGATGCATGTGACCAAGACAGGTCCATTTGTTCTACCATGGAGAATCCTGGCTCCGTACCTGACCAAGAAATCGATTGTGCTACTGAACCATTTGGCCAAAGGAGATCTAAAGTCTCGGCATTATTATTCAATACTCCATAAGAACTAGATGCATTCACTGCAATAACTCGATATTCATCTGAAGCAATAATCATCGACGAACCGACTAAGTGACTTTCGTTAAATGGAATCGTATTGCCATTGGCATCAACTGCAGACCAGCCTGTCAAGTTGATGTCAGATTGTCCTGAGTTCCAAATCTCAAACCATTCGCCTCCCGGCCATGAATCTCCATCAAATGAAGGCCATGGATTTGCCATCACTTCACTGATTTTCAAATCTGAAGGTACAGGAGGAAGTGGAGCAACCGCAGGGTCATTTATTGCACCTGGCGTGGTTGAATTCGTTCCAATCCAATCATTTGTAGCACCCGCAGGGTCTTCTTCAAGGCTCAAACCTGATGGGGCAGAAGTCGAAAAATTCCAGGACGCTTGATCAAGGACGGTTCCTGAAGAATCTTCCATTGTAATATAATCAAAAGTATTGGTTAGGTAAAAGTTGGAAGAACCATTTCTTGAGATGACCATATAATCTCCAGCTGAGATTGTCCAGGTGCTAGAGTTTCCAGCCTCAAAACCTACAATTGAAGATGAATCAAATGTGAGATATTTGCTAGCCTTGTTAACTAATCTCCAGTTTAGGACATCGATATCCGTACTACCTGAATTGTAGATTTCCATCCATTCTCCATTAGGCCATACATCGGCATCAAGGCCGTTAGGGTTAGGCAATGCCTCATTTAGACAAACCGAGCCATTACATGCTATTGCACGACCAGATGTGGCTTCAGCAACATCTACAACCGATACATATGGGCACAAAACTAGAATGAAACTTAGGAACAATGCTCGAGAAATCATACTACCAACGGGCGTGCGAGTGGTTCATTGTCCTTGATGCTTTCTTATCAAAGAAATATCATAGGAATCCAAATGCATCGTACTTTTGAGCGAAGGTGTAAATCATAATCGGTACAATGATGATTCCCATTGCATGTGATCTCCGTATTCCAATTCGGGGTGGCATCAATCCAAGGATTGTTCCAATAATTAGTACTCCAATGCCAACCCATCCACAAGATAACCAAACTAGGGCTGTGATGAAGATGATTACACCCATGACCATAGATTGCAAAGGCACTGCTTCGTGAAGTTGAAGGATTCCTTTACCGACATGCCTCATTAGTGGTACTGCGATTAAACCTGCGGCAATAGTGAGAGCCAGTAGGCGAATGAAATCGGTAGTAGGATGTAATCCACTCCATGTATCGACAGGATACATTTGCTTCAGTGCTAGAGTCGCACCAGAGCGTGAACGTCCAATGATGTACAAGAATCCTAGAACCATCACAGTCACGGCAGTATTTGTTGCTGAAAGAAGAGCGATAACTTCCAGATCTTGCTTTGTGTGCGGGCTTTCTCCTTCTCCTGCAGCCTCTGCTCGTGCTAGAGCAAGTAATTCTTCATCCGATAATTGAGTGAGTTGCCGAGTTTCCCAGTCTAGACCTACTCCTTCCTTACCTTGGACTTTAGCTACAGCATGTCGTCCACTCATGACCAGTACTGTTGCCTGAGCAGCGGTCATTCCCGGTAGAACTCCCATGGCAGCACCTGCACATGATGAAAGGAAGCATGGTACAATTAGTGGGCCACTAGGTGGTAATTCCCAATCCTCTTTTTGAGGAGGTAATTCTGAGGTTGTAGCATAGATGTCAAGTAGATTTGCAATTCCGAATAAACCAGCTAATGCAGGCAATAGTAGACCTGCACCAGGCATGTCTACAGGCGAGCGAACTGGTAGATTAAATACGCCCCAGCCATACAATCCCGAGAGTAAAAAGAATGCAGTTGCAGCGAGATATCCTGCGAACCTAGAATCATTTCCGAGTTTACCAAAAGTGAGTTTTTGAATCCATTTAGGGAAGTCAAGGCGTGTAGTTTCAGTTGCCAAAAGCAATAATGAAATTGTTAGGAGAATGAATGGCAATGCACCCTTTAGCGATTCATACCATCCCAATTCAGGTCCAAACGCAATTCTAGCAGCCACGATAAGAGGTAGAGATAGGAATAATCCAAGTTGACTTCCTCTTGCTGAATAAGCCACTCCTTTAGGAGCATTTCCAGATAGCAACATCCTATGACCCGGCAATAAAGCCAGAGCAGTATCAGCGCCGGGCGCTCCTATCAATGCAGATGGAATATATCCAAGGAATGTGTGAACTACCCCTGTTGCAACGATAATTCCAGCAGCTGCTGACAAAGGTATTCCAATCGCTAATAGCGCGGGGGAGACTCCTAAGAGAATCAATGCAACATTGTTTACGTGGAAACCGGGAATTAATCCAGTAAGGGAACCAATGCATACGCCAATGAACAATGCGGCGAGCATCCAGCCCATTTCTAGAAAGAATCCATCCATACTTATTCCTCCATTCAGAAATCTTCTGCATCGTCTGCGATTCCGTTACCGTTTTCATCGGTAACATCTGCATTATCTAAGACATAATGATGCGCTAGAGTAACGTCGTCAGCAACTTCGATTAGCCTTCCAGTCCACTTTAGTGTCTTACCTTCATTTTGCGAATTACTTTCGTAAACCGAGTTAGATTTAACATTGATTTGGATTTTTTCTATTCCACCCTCTTTCTGCAAATATGTTTGACCATCCAAAACTACCAAATTACCAGTGATACTAGTTATTTTATTGAGGTCATAGAACGCAGGAGCTCCATCACCTAGATCGTAAGGATTTGCAGATGAAGGCTCTCCTGTTAACACCATGTCAAGGACCATCAATTGGAACTCTGAACTCGCTGAATTCCAAGAAACAGTTGCATTGACTACAATGGGTTGACCTTCTTCTAGCCAGCCGAAATGCTGACCTACCGGAATATATGCGTCCATTTTTGCAAGAGTGTTTGGATATACTGCATCTGCAATGATTATCTTTGTATCACCAGATTCACTCATCAAAGTTGCACCAGATACAACCCCGGTAATCAAGAAAGTAGTACTATTGTCGATTTCTTCAAGAGTTGAATCAGGATTGCTTGCTAATTGTCCTAGGATATTTTCAGCATCTGAAACGTCCAATAATTCAACATGTCCTGAATTAGATGAATCGATACACCATCCTGAATAGGATGTAGACCATATTAGTCGACCATGGAAGGTAACTTCACTTCCCTGGTATTCAGATATATTCCCTTGATTCAATAAGCACGCTTTGAGTGAACCTTCTGGTTCAACAATCTCATCCCCACTAATTACTCCCTTCAAAGCGACTAATCCTTCTTTATTGTAAGACCAGGTTTGATAGTTTGACCATCCAATTTCAGTAGATGTCGGCTCGTGTGTTCTAACGATTCTAACTTCAGGCCCTTCGGTATGCAAAGTCCATTGTAAGAATTTCTGACTGTATTCAATTACGGCAGTAACCTCTACTTTTTGACCCGACTCAAGCCATTGACCCGGTGCAGAATGGATTATCATATTCATCTGATGTTCATGACTTCCATATACTGGATGGTCTCGCAAATCTAGAGAAGTAAACGTTGAATTGGGATTAACAGTCTTTGAGATATATCCCGTGATAGTAAAAGAATCTCCAATGAAGTCCTCAGGGTTCTCTGCTATTGTAGAAATCGCAATTGTTGGAGCATCAGGTACATCAGATTCATCCCAAGAGATTGCTCCTCCACCTAGTGCTTGAAGCCAAATCCTTCCATTATATTCGATTACATCTCCAGTAGCAACGACATTGGTTCCAATCATCGGAATATCTCCGTATCTATACCAACGTAATTGTGCAACGCCCGTGTCATCCTCAATGATGATATTTACTCTATCTTCACCAGAGGAATAAGGGTCGGCAACCCATGATAGAACAATACCCTCTACGGATACAACTTCATTATTGTGATCAACTAAATCTTCTATTTTCACCAACTCAGGTTCACGAACCATAGCATATGCATTCATCGCTGCAACCAGTAGTATCGACAATGCAAACATTACCCACAAACGCTGGCCACGAAGTTCGGTACTATCATCTAATAAGCGGTCGATAAATGCAGAGATTCCACCCTTTTCCACCTCATCTTTGTGAGCTGCAACATATTCGCTATGGACGATACGACCATCGGTATTTTCATCGTATTTTTCGAAAACAGAATCAACATCCATTTTTTGAGAACGAATGGCATGTAATGCCAGATCTTTTAGAGATTCATTAGCGGGTTCTTCAACGGTTAGTACACCAACATTTTCACTTTTAGATTCAATTATTTCAGGTTCTGGCTCTTCACTTGCAGGTGGGTCAAAGCATCCATTTTCCATTGCTCTATTGACTAAATCAGCCTTTTTGCCTGAAACCTTGAGGTCTTTTGTTAGTAGAATCTCCTTCAAATCTTTTACAGTATATTTCTTCATTAATTCATCAAATGATAATATAATCTGTTCAACTATTGTTTCTTTAACTTCTTCAACCTCTAAGTTTTCATTATCATATTTCGAACTGGGTTCTGAGATTTGTCCGTCAACCCTACCATACAAGAGAGTCGTGATGTATTCTCTGAATGCAATAATTACAACCGCTAGGCTACAACTTATTGCTGCAATGTCGGGGACCCCTATTGTTGGGAATGCTTCTGACCATCCATTTGGGGTAGTGAGGTTGTGGATGTCAAGCCAATTAATTCGAGTGGCACTTTCTGAACATTGCTGCCCTTTGCAAACAAAATTTAGACCGCCAAACCAGCCAAAAATGTTTGACAAACTTGTGACTAATGATAAGACACCAAAAGTTTTCAAAAATGACAAATCTCTGTCTCGCATGTATCGTCCAAAGCCTCCAGTTCATTATCCCTTGCGTAGGGAAAGGACTTGATATGAGAGGTGAAAGGGCACATCATGAGGGACCGAGTTATACGCGATGAGATTCATCGCGACATTTTTGTCCCTGCGCACATTGCTAGGTTGATAGATACAAGGGAATTCCAGCGACTGCGTAACATTCAGCAATTAGCTACATGCCACTATGTATTCCCTGCCGCAACACATAATCGCTTCTCGCATAGTCTTGGCGCATACCATCTGGCGAGAGTACTTTGTGAGCATTTAGCTGAAGTTCAGCCTGGAGTAATATCGGATGACGATACAGAATTGGTTTCAATCGCTGCATTACTGCATGATGTCGGCCATCCACCATTCTCTCATCTGCTGGAAACAGACAAAGTGTTTGCTAATTTCCACAGTCATGAAGACTGGGGTAGAATGATGCTTGAGTCAGAAGATACCGAAATCGGTATTGCGATTAGAGAGGTTTTGGGCGAGAGTAGAACTGGAAGACTATTCGCACTCTATTCTGGTAAGTCGGAGTATGATGGCGTGGCTATTGCTCCATTCCTTAAGGAGATAGTAAGCAGCCAGTTAGATGTTGACAGAATGGATTACATGATTCGTGATCAGGCTAATTCGGGCGCACAGATTGGAGGATTTGATTCTGCTAGAGTAATCCGAGCACTACGGGTGGGTGAAAACGGTCACCTGTACGCAAAGCAATGGGGTCTTCCTGCAATCGAAGCATATCTTGTAACTAGATACCACCTTTACAATCAAGTCTACTTTCACAAAGTCAATCAGTTGACCCAGGAGTATCTTGTCAGAGTTTTATCGCGAGCAAAAGAGTTAGCTAAGGAAGGAAAATTATCACTCAGTGCCTCTTTAGAAAATATGCTGTGTAATGACAAGTTAACAGTTCAGCAATATGTTCGCCTTACCGATGCGGACATCAATGGTGTATTGATGGATTGGGCAGACCATGAAGATTCGATTCTATCTGGCTATGCAAAGCGCCTAGTATCTCGTAGAGATTACCACAAATCGATTAGAATAGGGGAGTTAACTACGGAAATGAGTTCGATTGTAATTCCTAAATTATTACCTGTCATCCAAGAAGCTGGTTTTTCCAGTGATGACATAATTACCGCTAGTATCCGAAAGAAAGGATACATGCCCTACAGTCAGGGCATAGTGCTCGAAGATGGAAGAGATGTTGTCGAGCATTCACCTCTAATTCAAAGCCTTGCTCTATCATCTGAACAGGCTTTGATATTCATCCCAGAAGTAGTTAGAGACAAATGTGAGCAGGTTGCACGAGAAGTGATTAAACCATCACAATCAAGACTACCTACCTCTTGAGGGTGTTTGCTACGGACCTGTAGCTTAGTTGGTGGAGCTCCCGGCTCATAACCGGGCGGTCGTGGGTTCAAGTCCCTCCGGGTCCATCTCAATCAAATCGCTCTATAGCGAGGATATTACTCGTTGAAATCCAACCAAAATTATGTGAGTCTTCGCTAGCAATAGGATCTGGATTATCGCCTTGAACGAACAACCTTTCACCATCGATTCTTACAACCCGTTTAACACAAACAACATCTCTTTTCAGAGGATGATTAAACACTATCACTGTAGATAGTTCGATTTCATCACCATTATACTGTGTACACTCAATGATATCACCATCATTGTAAGTAGGCCACATCGAGTCGCCCTTGACAACTACTTTCATGAAGCGCGAATCCATGAGATTTCACGGCCCTTAACCGACCAGAACATCTTGTGAATAGATTCGATTGCATCCATTAATTCCTGTGCGTGTTCAGCAGAAACCTCGACTTTACAAGCGGAACAGAGTTTTGCAGCCTGCCAGAAGGTGTCGTGAAGATCTGGATTTCCCTCAAGGTGTTGTGGCTTGAAGAAATCAGTCCATAGTACTAACAATTCATCCTTACACTTCTGTGCTTCTTCTTCTTTGATTGCTGCATATCTAGACATAGTGTTCAGGTATGCTGCCATAGCAGGCCCGTCATCTGTAGAAGGGCAACTCAATCCCAACATTTTCTTTGTCATCGATTGTACTGCTTCTCCTGCGATACGTGCACTTGCGGGGTCATAAACTCCACATGGTCCATCACAATGTGCTTCTGCTTCAAATATAATTTCGTCACTCATCAAATCCCTCTGATGCACCGTCGATAAGGCCTAGGCATATCAACATGTGCCCGTAATTGAAAAGCAGTGCAGTTCCCCATTTAGTCAAGGCAAGTTCCCAAAATGGTTATGAGGGTCGAGAAGGTGGGTCGTGCATAGGTGATATGATGAAGGCTCTACGACGTTCTTTGTTCCTACTCGCAGTCTACCTGGCGAGCACCCTAGTTATCGCAACCCCGGCAGCGGCGCAGGTGTCCGTTCCGGCAGTCGATCTACAGTGCTTGTCTCCGAACCCAAGTGGTGCAGTTGACGTACCGGTATATCCTGGTGCGACTCTGACAGGCTTCGCAAATTGTAAGGTCACAAACCCGAACTCCTATGCAGAAAGAATTCAGATTCAAGTTTCTGCTGATGGATTGGTAGTTGCTGCACCTGGTACTATCTCCTTGGGTCCGAATGCTGAATCAGAATTCCAGACCACTGTTAGGGCTGACCAAAGAATGACCATGTCTGGACGTAACCTCATAGTTACTGCAACAGTGGTTGAAGCAAACGGTGCACCTCCGCCAAACATCGCTGAATCTCAAGTTCAGATGATTATCAACATTCTACAATTTAGCCGTCTTCAGGTAGAAGCAACAGAACCGTTCCTACAATTGTCACCTAAGACTGACCACAACTTTGAGTTCAAAGTATACAATCAAGGTAACTGGGCTGATAAGTTCAAAGTCGGCGTAACAGATGATTCTCGTGACAAGTTAGAGGAGAAAGGTTTCCAGATCTCTATCCCTCTAGTTTCTGTTGAAATAGATGGGATGGCGGCACCTATGAAGGTCCGTGTAATGGTCCGTACTCCTAAGAACCAAGGATGGACCGACGAATACCATACTCTCGAATTCGAAGCAATTTCAGAATTCTCTTGTAGATATGAAACAAGTGGATGTAACTCTATGGCACAGATGGTAACCATCTATGTCCGTGGTGTATACCTCCCAGGTTTCGAACTGATTCCTTCATTAGCTATGCTTGGAATGGCAGCAGCAGTTATTGCTAGACGCAATATGGATGATGATGAAGACGATGATGAAGCAGAATGGCGTGAATGCGCCCCCGGTCTGTAAAATCAACATACCAATTGTTACTTTAGTGACTCTGATTAGGGGTTGTATTGATAACGAAGCGCTTGCCGTGTAGTTATTGTAAACCAATTTAGGTGATTCAAATGAGTGGACTTCTAGATAAGGCAAAAGAGACAGCTAAAGCAGCACAAGACGAAATTAAAGTCGAATCTCATGTGGTCGAAATTGATTCAGAAGGAATTCTGATGGATCATTCTTCATCAAATGATAGCGGATTAAACACTACACAACTACAATTTCAATTGGGTGCAGTGTCCTTATTTCTCGTCACGATGGTAACAGTATTATTCATGGATACTATTACATTGTTTGGAGGATTTACAATAGATGATTTATTTGTCCCTGGAATCCTCCTCAGTTGGGCGATTTTCAACGCCCAAGATTTGATGGCCAAGGTCTATGATACCCAAAAATTAGTAGTAAGCGGTGTTGTTTTCATCCTTGTTACTGCTTTATTTGCAGGCGTAGCAATTTTCAACCCATCAGATAGCGGAGTTACAATTGCAAATATTGAATTTGATGGTGATAATAACGAAATAGATTTGTCATTCTATGGACCATCTGGTATGGATTATACAATCGATGTTCTAGTTGATGGCAAGGTCGAGTATTCTCACGATGCAACAATAAACATCGATAAGGGTAGTCACTCGGTCGATTTGGATGACTTTTGGAAAGGCAATGCCGAGGATATGAATGGAAAAGAACTCGTTGAATATGAAATAAGAGTCACATCTGAAGGTGGAGAAGAATCAATGAAGTTTGATGATATCATGAACCGTGAGATCGACACCGCCTTCATCAAAGTAGTCGAGAAGTATAGCTATGACAGCAGTGGAGAAAACAAAATCTACGAGGGAATATATGTTGAAATGATTGTTGGAATGGGGACCCCTAGTGCCGATTTCGACTTTGCTGACGGCATTTTCACCGGAGATGAACCACTTCCAATCGAATCTGATTGGGATGCAACAATTAGAGTTCTTGGAGGGGATGCAATCCCGCAATATGACATCAGTGCAGATGAAGGAGTTGCAAACGGATATGGAGATTTCAACTTTGATTGGGTTTCACTACACATGGATGGTGGATATCTGGACAAGGGAGATTTCTACGGGGATGATGGATGCTATACCTTCGAGATAACAATTGAAAATGTTCATGGAGATACATTCACTTCAACCGATTCACAAATTGAATTTTTCTGGGATTCGAATGAAGCAGGTGGAGATGATCCAGCAACTGCTTGTTGATCTAATCTTACCGGTAACTTGAAACAACCGTTTATATCTAGACCGTCGATGATAAATCATGGTCGATTGGTCCTTTGATGATACAAACCCGGAAACTAAAACTTCAACCAGTGGTAGAAGAAGAAACACATCACGTTCTAATCGTCGTCGTGTATCTAGAAGAGTAGCCTCAA